>JBGUVT010000035.1:0-8779 GCA_045220485.1 Anaerovoracaceae bacterium
CCAAGGTAATGAAATAAAAGGCACACCGCTTCTTGTTTCTGAGATCATTGCTGAAGCTATGACCAGATATACAGACAAGCAGGCATACGTATATTTCAATGACCTTGATTCCAGAAAAATTGACCTGCTTAAGACAAGGATTCCGAGGCAGACAAGCAATTTTACAATTTATACGGAATCTATGGATGCAAATGTGCTGCTTAGAAAAATTGGTAGCCAGTTTTCATCCATGTTCAGTGACATGCATTTTTTGCTTGTTTACGATCCGTATGATGCTCATATCGAATGGGATGCAATGATGCCGTTCCTGAAAAACTGGGGCGAGATCATCATTAACCACATGGTATCCGATACGATCAGAGCCGCTAAGATGGCAAAGAAGCCGGAAGTTATCGAGAAGTACGAGGAAACATATCAAACCACGATCGATGAACTGATTTCATTCGGCAGCGACAGAAATGCTTTCGAGAAAAAGATTGAACAGATCATTCTTGACTTTAGCGGAAGAAAAGAAGGTCGCTATTATGTTGCTGCCTTCCCGTTCTTCAATAGCAATAACTCCGTGGTTTATAACCTGATTCACTGTACCGGTCATCCGACAGGATTTGATCTTTTCAAGTCTACGGCATGGAAGACTTTTGATGATCAGTCTTCCGGAAAGAAAACCAATGATGGAAATGATGATGGTTATGAGCAACTGGTAATGAACTTTGAGACCGGCGAGGTTGGATACGAGCATAAAGAAGATGATGCTCATTATACACTGCGAGATATTGCGGCTTATTTGCAACAGCATTTTCGCGGAAGGCAGGATGTTCCGAAGGATGAAATATCAGAGTACTTGTTTGAGCATCCTGTGTTCCCAGTCAGAGACTACAGCAGAAAAACTTATAATGCATTAAAGAAATATTACGGTGCTGTAGTTCACAGAAATACCGTAACATTTTCAGATAGGAGTTGCTAAAGATGCCAAAAGTGGAAGGCTACATAAAAAGAAAATCCATGCTGTACAAGACAGGCGTAGAGTATGGAGATTACACATTGAATTTCGTGCAGGGATGTGCGCATGGATGCCGATATCCTTGCTATGCCTTCCTGCTAAAGAAACGATTTGGGCAGATTAAAACGTATGAGGATTGGCTGAAGCCTTATCTGGTATCAAATACGCTGGAAATCCTGGATAAGGAAATCCCGCGTCTCAAAGATAAGATCAAGTCCGTGCAGCTCTGCTTCACAACGGATCCCTTCATGGTGGGATATTCTGAAATTGAGAAAATGAGTCTTGATGTCATAAAGAAGCTGAATGACGCGGGGATAAAGTGTACGGTCCTTACTAAGGGGATACTGCCGATCAGTCTGGCAAAGTGTTCCAAAGATAATGAGTATGGCATCACACTAATCTCTCTGGATGAGGAATACAGAGAGAGGATGGAGCCTGGATCGGCACCATATGCCGACAGACTGAAAGCACTGAAGAAGCTGCATGAGAAGGGCTGTAAGACTTGGGTGAGCATTGAGCCATATCCTACACCGAATCTTATAGAGCAGGATCTAAAGAAGATCCTGAAAGCAGTTAGCTTCGTGGATAAGATTATCTTTGGAAGAACCAATTACTGCAAGGATGTCACGTCGGGATATCCTGAGCATAAGACGTTCTACAATGAAAAAGCAAAGGAAGTGATTGAATTCTGTACTGAGAAGGGAATCGCTTACCACATAAAAGATAAAACGATTACAGAATAGAGTCCGTTTTTTAGGACAGCTAAAGAGATAGAATTAGGATGCCGGAGTATACAATGCCGGTAAATATGGACAAACAGGAGGAAAGACATGGCTGCGATTCATGATTTGCTTGCTCAGGTTCAGGATGAGGCGTTGAGAGCCAGACTTGAGCAGGAAATAAACAGACTGTCAAAGACAAAGAAGTTCGGGCTGGTGTTTGAAGAACATCTTCCGGAGTGTACGCCGCTTTATGATATTCCGGTCAAGCGTGGTTCAACTGTGGCAAAGAAAGCCGGTGCAGTCAGCGATATGTATGAAGTAAGCGCCATAAAAGACGGCGTTGCTACATGCTATCACAAGGTGACGGAAGAAAAAGAAGAGATCCCGGTGGAAGAACTGGTATCGGTTGCTCAATTTGGGGAACCGATATATCCGTATCTGAAGCCTATTGACAGTATTTGCAATGCTCCGGACAGCGATCTGTGGCATACATTGATTGAGGCTGACAACTATCATGCTTTGCAGCTGTTGGAATATCTCTATGCAGGAAAAGTGGATTGTATATATATTGATCCGCCATATAATACGGGAGCTAAGGATTGGAAATATAATAATGATTATGTTGATGGTGCAGATGCATATCGACATAGCAAATGGCTTTCTATGATGCAGAAACGATTAAAGATTGCCAGAGGTTTATTGAATCCTGATGGTTCGGTGCTCATTGTCACGATTGATGAAAAAGAGTATTTACATTTGGGGTGCCTGTTGGAAGAAATGTTCCCAGAGGCGAATATTCAGATGGTCAGTACATTAACAGCACGAAGTGGCGCTGCACGATTTAATAGTTTTAGCAGAACCAATGAGTTCATTTTCTTTGTCATGGTAGGAAATTATGTTATCACGCCTATTGAAAATGCAGCATATTCGCAAGAGGGTGAATCAATTCATTGGCGTTCTTTTAGAAGAGGAAATCCTGCAAACATAAGAACATCAAGACCTTCGCAGTTTTATCCATTGTACATTGATGTGAACACAAACAAGATTGTTGAGGTTGGAGATCCAATTACACCAGAAGTTGATAGATTCTCTGTCAAGCAAATTGAAAACTGTGTAGCAGTATTTCCTGTGCGAGATGACGGAACGGAAATGCTGTGGAGTGTTACCCCAAATGCCTGCAAAAATCTTGTAGAAAAAGGATATATCAAGGCAACAAAATACACGCCGGATAAACCTCAGCTTTTCGTGGTGCAATACTTATCATCAGGAACTATTAAAGATATAGAAAGTGGCAAAGTAACGGTTAAGGGATATTCTGAAGATGGAGGAATAATTGCCGAAAATCTTGAATCAAGGAAAGCAATGCCTAAAACTCAATGGATGTTTGAGACACACGATGCGAGAGATTATGGAACAAAAATTCTCAAAAACGTAATTGGTGAAACAAGATTCGATTTCCCCAAATCACTATATGCTGTAAGTGATTCTCTGAAACTGTTCTGCTTGGATAAGCCAGATGCCCTGATTGTTGATTTCTTTGCGGGATCAGGAACAACTCTGCATGCTGTGAATCTGATAAATGCAGAGGATGGAGGAAAGAGAAGATGCATTATGGTTACAAATAATGAAGTTTCGGAGGCTGAAGCAGGCAAATTAGAGGCGGATGGTTTTAAGCCGGGTGATGAGGAATGGGAAAAACTTGGAATAGCAAAGTATGTCACATGGCCGAGAACGGTATGTTCTATCAAAGGAACTGATGTGAAGGGCAATTCGATTCCGGGTGAATACTTAGGAACAGAAACACCAATGTCCGAGGGATTTAAAGCTAATGCAGCTTTCTTTAAATTGGGTTTCTTGGATAAAACTTCAGTTGCGTTAGGACGTCAATTAACAGAGCTGTTTCCTGTCCTTTGGCTTAAGGCAGGCGCTCATGGAGCATGTCCATGTATGGATGACGACAAGGCATATATGAAAGTGCTTCCAGAAAATAAATTTGCAATTCTCATAGATGAAAAGCATTATCAAGAGTTTAACAAAATAGTGCTTGAGCATCCAGAAATTGAGACAATATACATTGTTACAGACTCTGAAGCTGGATATCGAGAAATGATTGCTGGATATGGGGACAAGAATACATTCCAGCTTTATAGAGATTATCTGGATAACTTCCGGATTAATACGGGGAGGTAAGCCATGAAAGCAGAATTATTTCCATTTCAGAAAAGAGCTTTAGGCGAGCTCAGAATGAAATCAGCAGAGGCTGTTTATCGCTACCAGCGTACTCATTCAAAGCAAGTAGTATCTTTTACGGCACCAACCGGAGCCGGTAAGACCATCATCATGGCTGCCTTGATTGAAAGTATTTTCTTTGGCGATGAAGCATATCCGGAGCAGCCGGAAGCAATCGTGGTGTGGCTTTCGGATTCTCCGCAGCTGAATGAACAGTCTAAAGATAAGATTGATCTGAAGGCAGATAAGATTCGTTTGGGACAGTGTGTGACGGTTCAGGATGATTCCTTTGATCAGGAAATGTTCGATGATGGACATATCTATTTCTTGAACACACAGAAGCTTGGAAAGAGCTCCAATCTTACGAAGCACACCGATAATCGTCAGTATACAATCTGGGAAACCTTAGCTAATACAGCTCGTGAAAAAAGTGACCGTCTGTATTTCATTATAGATGAAGCGCATCGAGGAATGCAGGGACGTGAAGCCGGACGTGCCACAACCATCATGCAGAAGTTCCTTAAAGGTAGCCCGGAAGACGGCATTGAGGCTATGCCAGTAGTTATCGGAATGTCCGCAACATCTGCAAGATTCAATGCATTGGTACAGGGTATCGCATCGGATACGCAATATGTGGTTGTGACAACTGATGAAGTCAGAGCTTCCGGACTGCTGAAAGATCGTATCGTGATTTCCTATCCGGAAGATAACACCGGAAATAAAGATATGGCTGTCCTTCAGGCAGCGGCAGATGAATGGAAGGATAAATGGAATCACTGGTATCAGTATTGCTACGAACAGCATTATGCTTATGTGAATCCGGTGCTTGTTATACAGGTGCAGAATGCTACGGCATCTTCAATATCTGCTACGGATCTTGACGACTGTGTTCAGAAGATTGAGGAAAGAACCGGCATCCGATTCCAGGAAGGCGAAGTGGTTCATACCTTTGGCGATGCCAACAATGTTATTAGAGTCAACGGCTTGAATGTGCCTTATGTTGCTCCGTCAGCTATTGCAGAGGATAAACGCATCCGAGTCGTATTCTTCAAAGAAAGCTTATCAACCGGATGGGATTGTCCAAGAGCAGAGACGATGATGTCCTTCCGTCATGCGACGGATGCAACCTATATTGCACAGCTTTTGGGAAGAATGATCCGTACACCGATGCAGATGCATATTCAGGTTGATGAAACTCTGAATGATGTACACCTGTATCTGCCTTACTTCAATTCCGATACAGTAAAGGAAGTTGTAGAAGAACTGCAGAATGCAGAGGGTGGCGATATCCCTGCTGATATCTATGGTGAATCTCTTGAAACAAGAGTTATGGACACCTTGTCCGTCAGACCGAGAAGTACTTCCGGCGGCGGAACGCGTCATACACCGGTGTATCCGGGACAGATGTCACTTTTTGATACACCGGGTACAACGCAGCCGATGGAGCTTCATGATGGCGGATCGGTACAATATGGTAGCGGTGGGCAGACTGGAAGTGCTTCCGGCGTTCACGAAATACCTTCTGGTAATAATACTGGGACAAATGATGCAGCAAGTAGCGCATTACATCAACCGACTTCTCAGCAGTTGGAACCGACACAGAATATACAGCAGGCCGGAGCAGCTCCGGCAACAGGAGTTTCACAGACAGCACCTGCAGGAAATACAGCACAGACAGAACCGGAATATCAGGAAACATTCATAGATCCTTTAGACAGAGAGGGAGTGGTAAAAGCTATCAATGATTCCGGGCTTCTGTCCTACGATGTAAGAAATGTAAGAATCAGCAACTATCTGAATTCCTTATACAGCCTGGCAAGACTGCTCAGACAGTCCGGAAAATATCAGGATGCTACAGATGATGTACTGGAAGAGATCGTAAAGATGATCCGTGAATATGTGGGTGATCTGAAACGTAATGGCAAATATGATGATATGGCAAAGCGAATCATGGAGTTCCAGATGAAATCTCAGGTTTTCGATGCTTTTGGTGAAACTGTAGATGATAACATCGTGCATATGTTCATGTCTTCCACAGATATTGATATTGACCGACAGTTCCGCAGGGCTGAGACAAAGCTTGGAAATGAAGGTGTCGGTAATAAGTATGGTCATTATTATTATGATGAGGATGATCCGAACGCCTATAAGATCGATGTTATCCTATACGCATCAAATGATGACTGCTATGCACGACTCCTGGCTTATGCGGAGAAGATGTTCCATAAGATGAATGATGACTACCGCCGGAAGATCGTTGGATTAGGTGACCGTTTCATCAAACAGTATGATGCCATTGTTTCTAATGGAGATGTTGTCAGCAAGCATAACTTCCGTCTTCCGGAAACCATCAGCCTGCCTCATGAAGTAAATGGAAAGGACTATGATGATCATCTCTTTGTAGATGATTCCGGTAAGGCACGTATCAATCTTAATAACTGGGAAGAAGGTGTGCTGATCGAGGAACAGGGGCAGGCAGATTATGTGTGTTGGCTCAGAAATCCTCCGAGAAAACCGTGGTCGCTTTGCATCCCGTATGAAATGGGCGGCGAACAGAAACCTGCTTATCCTGATTTTGTGATCATCCGCAAGGATAGTGATGTAGAGTATGTGGTTGATATTCTGGAACCGCATGATCCGACCAGAATTGATAATCTGGGGAAAGCAAGAGGTTTTGCAGAATACGCAAGACAGAATCCGGGCGTAGGCCGCATCCAGCTGATCCGCATGGCAAAGGATGCAGTCGGGCATAACAGATTCAAGCGACTGGACATGGCTAAGAGTGCCGTGCGTGACAAAGTAGCACGGGCTATGACAAACGACGAACTGGATCACATCTTTGATACAGATGGATTCTTTATGGATTAAAGAGTACAGATTGGAGGCTTCAATATGGATAACGACCAGATTGTAAGCAGGATGAATTCATATTTGCATACTTCCGCCAATGTGTTGGCTGAATGGCTTGGAAGCCTTCTTCCGAGGGCATCAGACGATTGGTGGGAAGAGTGTGTTCTGGATAAGCTGAGCTATAACCAGCGTGAGATGGCAATAGAAAGAGGCTTTACGGAGCTTGGTCAGTTTGATTTGGCTGCATTGCTCCGTATTGCTGACAAGTCGTGGTATGCGATGCGTAATGTGACATTTCTTCCGACAAGGGAGAGGGAATGTGTCCGCGATATGATGCGTGTTCGTAACAACTGGGCTCATGTCAGCGCTATGCTTCCGGGCAAGGATGCCATCCTGGCTGATCTGGCAACGTTGCACGATTTCTTTGAACAGCGTGGTTGCGAGGATAGCCTTCTCAATGAAATCGACCGGATGATCGAGGAAGTGAAGTCTCCGTCAACAGTTGATTTTGCATCGTTCTCTCAGGAAACAGAAACTGAACAAACCGCTGAGGCAGAACCGGGAGTGGTTGATGAAAATGAAATCACAGAAAAGAGCCTTGTATATCTGATCGGTAATCCGGATGTTCGTGGCATTGTTATGTCCATAACGGATCTTGGAGAAACAAAGAAATATGATGTCTTTGTAGACGGTAATTTCAAAACATTTTATTCCGGACAGATCGCTTTGTATGTAGAGACGGCTTCCTATAACTGGGTAGATATCAATACATTCCGGAGCTATCTGACCGCATATCAAATCAATAATCCTTCAGGGAATGATCTGTATTCCTTGAATTCAGCCCGTATAGATTTTGTTCCGTATCAGTTCAGGCCGGCATTAAAGCTGATTCATGCTGATGAACCGAGAATCCTGATTGCCGACAGCGTTGGTGTCGGTAAAACTATCGAGGCTGGCCTTATCATCAAAGAGCTCCAGGCAAGAAGTGAACTTGAAAACGTTCTTATTATCTGTCCGAAACCGCTTGTTACTGAACGGAAATGGGAGATGGAAATGAAACGATTTGATGAAGAATTCGTACCGGTGGATGGTCCGATGCTTCGTCAGATTATTTCTGATACCGACAGAGATGGCGAATGGCCTATCAGATTCAGCAAGACTATTGTTCCGTATTCCATTTTGGATAGCAGAGCATATGAGGGTGAGACCACAAAGAAGAAGCATACCTTCGGATTAAGGGATCTGGATCCGGCTCCGCACTTTGATCTTGTTATCATCGATGCGTATGGAATAATAGGACTAAATTCAAAAGACTCGGCAAATAAAGGGTTTTTGAAGCTTAGTCCTATTTTGTTTAGCCCACAAATGAGACTAATGATCGATTTAAGGAGGAAACATGCGCAGAATGAAGATCTTTCTGCGAAGCGTAGTGCTGCCTGTAACTCTGGCAGTACTGTTAGCGATGTTGTTCCGTCCCGTCTATTACAAAGACAATCAGCTGAACATACTCCTGATGTGGATCTGCATCGGAGTACCGTACGGTATTCGAAGGATGTTTCTTTGGCTTGTGCCGCATAAGTATGATCTTGCTGGCACGGTCGGAGTAGTTGCTTTGGATGTTGTGTTGGGAGGAATCATCGGAGGCTTCGCACTTATATTCCAGATTCTTGGAGGTGTAATCGAAACCGTAAAAGGGTAAAATGGAATTACATATTTGTTTCACACAGGTATGGGATAATCAATTACAGAAAGGCAGGGATCAGATATGGCTCAAGGCAGATTTCAGGTTGATCAGACAGTTTATCTGATCTCTTCTGTCAATTGGATCAAAGAAGCTAAGGTACTGAAATACTCCGGAGGATTCTATACAATTAAATGGACAGATTCTGACGGAGGAACCAGAGTCAGGGAATCAAGGCTGTATGCTTCAAAAGAAGAAGCTGAATCAGCCAGAGATTCCGTAAAGAGAAACAGAGCG
>JBGUVT010000036.1:0-12334 GCA_045220485.1 Anaerovoracaceae bacterium
CGCACGAAATGGAACCATATGGGTCAGCTGTTCCTTGGGCTGATATAGCTCCTTATCAAAGCGGCTGATCTCATTTTTGATCTCTACCTTTGACGCGTTGGATTCCAGCCTGCTTAATTCAGAAAGCTTAATGATCACACGCTCCAAGCCGTCTCTTACCAGACCATCTCCCTGCAGACCGCTCAGGTGGATATGGAATTCCCGCACGGAGTACCAGGCATTGCAGATCATCTCATTGATGATCTCATCAAAGGTTGTCTTCGTCTTTCCTTCGGAGATCAGCCCCACCAGAGCTTCCAGCCAATAAAACTTGTAGCAGTAGGAAGGATCCTTCAGCATCATAGCAAAGCTCTCAACATCCAAACTGTTGTAATAAGCCCGGTCGATCTGCAGATCCGGAACTGTACTTGAACTCATTTATCTCATCCTCATCCTGTATTGATACAGTTTTTACCTAGGCAGCATAAATCAAACGCGATGATAACCTACGGCAAGCTGCCCTGGCAAGTCGCGTCAAGGTGGTATATAGAGCGAATTACATCCAAAGTTCTGGACTGGTCGCAGTCTATTTTCCATTCAAAATGTTCTTTGGCGATCCTTTTGCACTTTAACGGATCATCTTTATATTACATCGCAATACTCTTATTTGCCTTCGGCAGCAGCTCCGCTGGTATCGGAGCGTGCAGTCTCCATACAAAACTGACCGGTCGTTCTCCTTCATGGCTTACGTAATCTGCGTTACCAAGGAATGTATATGGCGCTGTATAGGTACCATTCTTTTTATACTCTCTTACAAATAGCGAAATACTATTTTCCTTAGTTTTATGATTTATATACCTCTGAATCCTGTCGCTTTTCTGTCTATCTTGACTCTGACTCTGCCAGTGGAATAGTGTGGCATTGATGGCGTAATCTTCATACATGGTAGAGGGCGAAAACACCTTTTCCGACTTGTTCAGATTGATCAGAAAGATGTCTGTCCTTTTATCCTCGAACCATTTAACGCCTTCTCGGAATTCCGGGGAACTAGTCTCTGTAAAATACCCGAAAGCCGCCATGATCTGATTTGTGTTGTATCTACAGTGTAGGTCCAAAGGACAGGTGAAATCATATTCATTCAGTCCAGCCACAAAATCTATATGTTTCCGGTTATAATTCAGGATTTCCAGTACTTCACTTTTCACAAAGTCTTCCTGCAAAATGGCTTCGATACCGTCATCGAGACTATTAAACCCCATTTTTTCCGGATGCTTTTTATAGAAGGTATAATACAGCATATTCCGCATGAGGGTTTCTTCCTCATTCCGTGGGTTATGATCTCCTTCAATATATCGAATCCAGTAGTCCAGCAACCTTGCTGAATCTACATGGAACAGACCAGTAATAACGTTATAGATACGGTCTTCCACATCCCTGTCATCATGGATCAGCTCCGCCCATTTCTTCAGACGGAACAGCGATCTGGACCCGTTATTCTGATAAAAAGAGTACAGATCCATGTCATAGGTTGTTAGGAAATTCTCCAAAGTCAAAGGTAGTCCTGTATCTCCTTCAAAGGTCCTAACATTTTCAATTAAGAGTTTCTTTGTGTGATCGGTCTGCTTTAGATTCTCAAGGATATATTCCCTTGCATATTTCTCTAACTCAATGTAACAACCTCTCGGAAGATCTGCAAAACCCTTTTCGATCTGATCTCTGACAGATCTTCTTCCTTTCCCGACGATAGATTCGAACTTCATAGCGAAATTATATTTCTTATTTGCCTGACCAATGTAGTCAAGAACCGTAAGGCAGTCTTTTCCCTGATACAAACGCAGCCCTCTTCCCAGCTGCTGCAGGAAAACAGTCGCACTTTCCGTCGGGCGTAAAAAGAGGATCGTATTGACCTGCGGGATATCAACCCCCTCATTGTACAGGTCCACAACAAAGATGAATTTGATTTTTCCACTGACCAGATCTTGTTTTGCGTCTTCTCGGATGTCATCCACACTCTTCGCAGATAAAGAGATCGACGGCACCCCATGCTTGTTAAAATATGCTGCCATATAGTCAGCATGTGCCACACTGACACAGAATCCCAGGCCTTTTACTTCCTCCAAGTCAGTTACATATTTACGGACACTGTTAAGGACCAACGCACAGCGTCTTGTATCAGCTGTATACACTTTCTCCAGTTCACTAACGTCATACCTTCCGCGAGTCCAGGTCATTTTCCTGTAGTCCACATCATCGGTGACCCCGAAATACTGAAAAGTACTGAGCAGATTCCTGTCAATTGCCTCTCCTAACAGCATCTTAGAAGCAATTCGTCCATCAAAGTATTTCAGGATATCTTTTCCGTCCATTCTGTCCGGTGTCGCCGTCAAGCCTAAAAGAATTTTGGGTTGGTAATAAGCAAGAAGCTTCTGATATGATGCCGCTGCCGCGTGATGAAACTCATCAGCGTATGTCAAGATAGGTCTAACACTTTTTTCTGCCATTTTTTCGATGGCAGAAATCATCACTAAAACCCATACTTTATCTCAAACGCTTTCCTCTTAGCTGCTTCTTCATCTTGCAAATCATAAAACTCGTTTGCCGGTTTAAGTTGTATTCTATCTTCATCAATGCCTGCATCTATGAGGCTTTGTCTCATTGAGTTCATCTTATTCGGATCAAACCATATAAGCGTCCAAACAACATTCTTCCCGCTTAATAAATCTATATTACTGAAGTAGGGCATATCAATTCCCGCTAAAGAATGACCAGCCACAATTATCTCCGTGATATCCTCGTTTGCAATTCTTTGCAAATTATACATATAACGATTAATATCCTTTAAGGTGGTTCTATAATAGTCTTTTACCACCTTACAAATGCTTATCTCTTTTTCGTCAAAAACTTCTTCCGCACTCTTCTGTTTTTGTCCTATCGCCTCTATTCTTGCTAAATTGCCGTGTCCCAAAACTGGATCATCGGTGTAATCTCTAAGTGATCCATGTATATGAATAACAGATGAATCTGAGATACCATAAACTTTTTCAAGCGTAGCTGTATAGTTGAAGTTGATGTACAAATCACGATTATCCTTATTGATCTGAGATACCTTAGGAAGAGTATCTCTGATTTTTATTGTCCTTATCCATCTCTTCAGATATACCGCCAGCTTATTTATATACTGGTATTCTTTTGTAAAATAATCATATAGTGTATCTTCTATGCCAACATCACCAGACTCTAAGTCCATTTCAATTGATGTAGCATTCTCAATAATAATATCCTCATCTATATTCGCTAAATTTGTCTCCAGTTCATTCCAGAGCAATTTCTTTTTTGCATCATCAGACATATTCGGATATATATAATAATGTTCCTCAAATGCTTGGAGAAAATCATAAGCAACATGCTCAAGATATGTTCTGAAATCCCAGTATTGCGTTGGCAATCTATGTGCTATGTCAAATCCGTTTCCTATAATGTATAATTTCACTGTTCTTACTCTTCCCTCTTCACATAATGCAGCTCAATATCGTATCCCAGAGCCTCCATCATCTGAACAAACGTATTATTCACCACTCCGTTCGGCTTCTTGATGACGCGGTTCACGTAGGACTTGGTGGTCTCGATCTGCTCAGCCACCGCTGCCTGTGTAGTCCCTTCTTCTATGCATTTTACTTTTACATCTATTTCAATATTGTTTCTTACCATATTCGCTCTTACCCTGTTCTCAATCAGTTTCACAAAACAGATAACTTATTGTACCATGAAATATGCGTTTTTTCAACGAAAAAAGAGCCGGTCAGATCACTCCAACCGACTCCTATCTCATTCCTGCAACAGCTTCAGAACCTCATCTGAGAACTTCCAGCGTATCTCCACATGCCTTGGATCATAAACAACTACCTTATCAACCAAAGCCTGCACAATCTTCTGATCAAGCTCCGTGCCCCCGGAAAACTTATCCAGCGTTTCCAAAGCATCCTGCGTGCCATCATCCTGTACAACCTCTGCCTCATGAAGCCTCTCTTCCAGCTCTGCTATCTCTGCATCAAGCCTCTCAGCCCTCCGTGTCAGATCAGCACGCCTGCTCTGATATACATCCTTATCCAGAGTACCGGCCATAAACTGATCAACATTGGCAAACCGCTCCGCATCACATTTTTCTCTGTCCTTCTGTAGCTTTGCCAGCATCTTAACTAGCCTGGAATTATCCCGATCAGCTTCCTGCTGCCTCTGTCTCACCTTTTTCTTTGCATCTTCCGCTGTACTCAGCAGAGCTTTGATGGATTCCCAGACAACCTCATTAAGCACATCCTCCCGGATATATTCCTTACTACAGCCACCATCTCCGACCTGAGCCTGAGAATGCGGGCATCCGAAATATCTATAAGGTCTGCCTCTGATGATTCTATCCTTAAACGGCATCGCCCGACCACAAGTGCCGCATCTGACTTTCTTCCATAAAGGATAGCTCTTATCTGTTACCTGCTTTGTCTCACGGCGCTTACGAAAAATCTTCTGAGCCTCCATGAACTCTTCCTTCGTTACAATCCCCGGATGCTTACCCTCGACAATAATCTGTTCATCCTTTGGTATCGCTACGGAATGCTTCCAGCCAACACCAATACCTTCACGCCTATGCCCCACTACAGCTCCATAATACATTTCTTGTTTTAGAGTACGCCTGACTGAATTATGGTTCCAGCAGTCCAGTTCCGAAGTATTCTTAAACTTATTCTTCTCCGGATGTTTCCGCTGATAATATCGTGCAGGTGTCTCGTACCCCTTTTCGTTGAGCAGTCTGGCTATATCCGTGATCCTCATACCGCTTATCGCAGCTTCAAATATTTCTCTGACAATAGGTGCCGCTTCAGGATCAACCGTCAACTTATGATAATCCTCCGGATCTTTCATAAGCCCAAATGGCACATGACCGCCAATATATTCTCCGCGTTTCATCTTCGCACGTTTAGCTGTCGTGACCTTTACCGAAAGGTCTTTGCTGTAATAATCATATACGATATTCTTCATCACCACATCGAGTCCACCAGTGGTTCCCTTGTAGTCCAGACTATCGTAATGATCATTGATGGAAATGAACCGAACACCCAGGAACGGAAAAATACGTTCCAAGTAATCACCCAGCTCAATGTAATCACGGCCAAAACGGGAAAAGTCCTTCACAATGACACAGTTGATGGTTCCACCCTTAATCTTTTCCAACAGTCGCTCAAATGAAGGCCGCTCGAAATTAGTGCCGCTGTATCCGTCATCAAAGAATTCGTACTGCTCGCATCCGGCAAGTTCAGGATCACCACTTATGAAATTCTGTATCAACGCTTTTTGGTGGGAAATACTTTCACTTTCAGCTTTGTTTTCCCGTATCATCAGGTCACGATCAGCCTGAGACAATCGGATGTATTTCCCTATCACCCATTTACCCATTCTGAACAGCTCCCTTCTTCATTTCCCTGAAAATACGGTCAAGCACATCTTTCTGTTCTCTGAACTTAAACTCTACCTCAACGCGATTATCCTCATAGATCAGAACTTTCTTCACAAGGGCATTAACCAAATCCTGATCCAGTTCCGTAGCATCTTCTACCTTATGCATAGCTTGAAGCCATTCATTATTTGCAGTAAGCACACCATCCAGCTCCTTTTTTCTCGACTTTGCCTCAGAAAGCTGCTTCTCCAAACTGGCATACTCTTCATCATAGGATTTCTTCGCATACTGGTAGTCCGCCTCATCAAGGATTCCTTCAGCAAAACTCTCAAACAATCCCTCCCTGCGTGAATTGACCTTTTTCAGTTCCTGCGTCAAATAATTCACCTTCGCAACATACTGATCAATCAGATTACGTTCTTTCGCCGTTCCGCGGAGCTTCTGCATCATCTTTTCTTGATTGAGCGCATATTCCATCTGCACCTGCATTGCTGCAAATACCGCATCCACCACATCCTGATAACGAATGCTGTGTCTCGTGCAATTCCTGTAACCGCTGTCGAGATAACCGCCACAGACATAATTGGTGTAATAGAAGTTCTTATCCCTTAGCGCATTGTTGCCCTTTACAAAACGCATCCGCTTTCCACAATCTCCACAGTAGATCCTCTTTACGAACAGGTTGACAATCTTATCCCTTACCTGCTTTGATTCTGCCCATTTCTTCTGCATCCTCGCGGATCTCTCGTCAAAGATTTTCTGAACCTTATCGAACAGCTCCTGGCTGACAATTGCTTCATGTGCATCAGGAATACATCTCCATTCGTCCGGCTTTGCCCTATGGCACTTTATTCCCTGATATAAGGACTTCGGCATCCTCCCATACACCAGCGTCCCGGTATAAGTTGCATTCTTCATAATGTCAATGATTGTCCGTCCATGCCAAATTGTATGCTTATACTTCTCAGCATGCCAGATTCCCAACTCTACCTTCCGCCTTGCAGGTGTAACGGCTCCCATGTCATTCAGCCTCTTGCAAATCTCGCTATGAGAAACACCTGCTGCCTTCCATTCAAAGATCATTCTCACATATGGAGCGACATCTTCATCTACCTCATATCTGTAAGCCTTGGTCTTTGATTTCACATAGCCATATGGCGGAAATGCCGGAAGATATTCTCCTTTTTCCTGCCGTGCTCTGAAGCTGGTGATGATCTTTCTGGAAATATCCTTTGCGTAGACATCATTGATCATATTTTTCAAAGGGATCATCAAAGCGCCTTCTGCGTCACCGGCGGTCAAGCTGTCATATCCATCCGTGATGGAAATGAACCGGACTCCCAGAAACGGAAATATCTTTTCCAGATACTCACCGGCTTCGATATAATCACGCCCAAACCTCGACAGATCCTTCACCAGAACGCATTTCACCTTACCGGCACGGACATCATCCATAAGCCGATTGAACTCCGGCCTGTCAAAGTTTGTTCCCTTTTTACCGTTATCCTCATATATGTCATAGAGTTTCAGATCCGGATGCTCTTCCACATATTCTTTGCAAATGCTTGTCTGATTCTCAATGGAATCCCCATCATCATCTTTACCACTGTTTTCAATAGACAGCCTCACATATATTCCCGTCATGGTATATGAGGCTGTCACGATTGACGTATCTATCTTCTGATTGACATTTTTTCTGCTCTTTCTTGCCATCGTTTGCCTCCTATTCTGCTGCTGTTCCTGAGTAATTTCCCAACAGCTCAACCAGCTTTGTGTACTGATCGCCGTATCTGAAACATAGCCTGATTTTCTTATCCTCATGAACAATTATTTCTTCCAGCAACTCCACAACAGTCTTACGCTCAATGGAAGTGATATTCTGATATTTCTTAAAGATATCGATCCATGCATAATTCTCACGGTTTTGCTCTATGGCCTGCTGCCGTTCCTGTTCTACTGCTACAATTGCAGCTTCAGCAGACTGGATCTTACTCTCGTAGCTTTTTTTGAAAAGGAAGTATTCTTCCTGCCCAATCATTCCCTCCTGCAAGTTCTCATATAACTTCATTTTGAAGCTACGATTTCGCTCGATATCCTCCTTCAGCTTCACGATCTGAGCATCATAATTGAAAACGTTTCTCTGTGTCTCCGGCAGAGACTCAACAATCTTCAATAGTTCTTCCATTTCTATAACACTGGCCACTCTACTGCGTATTCCCTGAAGCACCGCATCATTTAGCTCATCATCTGTAATCTGATGAGTGCTGCAGCCCTTTCCGGCTTTCCTTGTAGAGCAAATATAATAGGTGTACCGTTTGTCTCCAGAAGTATATGTCTTCCTCACCATATTCTGACCACAATCACCGCATTTCAGATATCCTGAAAATGGATACACCACTTCTTCATCCGGTGCAGAACGAATATCCTTTTGTAGGATCCGCTGCACATCATCAAATGTTCTCCGGTCAATGATCGCCTCATGGGCATCCTCAACGCGAATCCATTCTGTCTCATCCTTCGCAACAATCTTCTTCACCTTATAATTTGGTGTACTGGTCTTACCTTGTATCAAGGCCCCGGTATATATTTCGTTTGTCAAAATTCTCGTCACCGATCTTGGAGACCACAAAGCCTGCTTGCGCACCTTAAAGTTTGTCTGAACCTTGATACCCATAGACAGCTTATACTCCATCGGACAGAGCACACCCTGTAGGTTCAACTTCTCCGCAATCCGTCCCTGGCTCATCCCTTCAAGCTTCCACTTATAAATTGCTCTCACAACCTCGGAAGCATAAGTATCAGGGATCAGCCTGTTATGATCTTCTGGATCCTTTAAATATCCGTACACAGCAAAAGCACCGATAAACTGTCCTTTCTTCCTCTTGATCTCTAACTGACTGCGGATTTTCACAGAGATATCTTTGCAGTATGCGTCATTGATCAGATTCTTAAAGGGAATAATCAGTGAATCGGACTGGTTTCGGTCAAGGCTGTCGTAACTATCATTGATAGCAATAAAGCGAACACCCATAAATGGAAAAACTCGCTCAATGTAATTACCAGCCTCTATATAATTTCTTCCAAAACGGGAAAGGTCTTCTTGTGTCAAGTAGGGACTAAAAAAATTTTGAGAATTTACAAGCCGTTCATAGGTGGACAACCACCCGTGAACGGCTTGCGTTTTCTCTATGCTCTTGTGCCGTTCTTTGTGCGACGCTTCTTATACGCCGCCGCAAATGCCTCCATCATCGGAGTGACCGGAAGCTCGTTGTCAGGCTTGGACAGATACTCGAACCGGATGCCGTTCTCCCGGAACTTTCGCTCAAACCTCATGAAAGAGGAAGTGTCCCGGCTGATTCGCGAGGTGTCGCGGGTGAGGATCGTACCGATGTCCTGACGCTTGGCTTCGTTCAGCAGGAAGTTCATGATACCTTCCGTATGGACGCCGGAGATGCCGTCTGCCGCCACAGCAGCAGCCACCTCATAGCCTTTGTCCTTCGCATAGCGTTCCAGCTCTTCCCGCTGGTCTGCTTCCGCAAGCTGATCCGCACAGGCAACGCGGATATAAAGAAATACTTTCATTTGGCTTCTCCTTCTGATGTAGTGAGGAAGTCCTTGAACTTCCAGACGATTTCTATGTTGTCAAGATCGTAAATGTAGACCGCAGAAATGAATGCGTGGGTCAGCTCATAGGTCAGAACTTTGCAGTCGGCGTACTGTTCGCAGACCGCATCCAGCTTTTCATCTGAACAGGCGGTCTCGGAGTCAAGCTCCTTCATCCGCTCGTGACTGCGCTGGATTGCTCCATCGTTTTCAGCAATCTTCACATCCGCTGCCGCCTTCTGCTGAATGTACGCCTCCTTCGTGATGCTTCCGGCTGCATACTTCTCGTAGAGCCTCAGCTTGGACGCCTTGTGCTGCTCGTTCTGCTTTTGCAGAGTGCGGATTTTATCAGCACATTCCTTGATGGCAGATTTCCGCAGATCACCGACTTCGCGGTTCTGTATTGCTTCCTTCTGTGCCAAAGCAAGAAACTGAGTAAGGGCATGGAAGACAACCTTCTCAATATCCATTTCCGGAAAGCTCCTGCCAATCGGACAGTCTGTGTTTCCGCTGTTGACCGAGTGAATGCACTGGAAGTATCGAATGCCAGCCTTGTTCTTTCGGCGTGTCATAGCACGTTTACAGTTACCGCAGCGGACGAGTCCCTTGAGCGGATAGTCATGCTGCTTGCGCGTGGGATTCCGTCCTCCGCCTCGAATGACCTTCTGAGCAAGCTCAAAGTCTTCCTTGCTGATAATCGCTTCATGCGTTCCTTCTACGATAATCGGCTCATTGACAACACGCTTTTTTGAGCCGACACCGCAGGACTTCATTTTGCGGCTGACCAGTGTTCCGGTGTAAACAAGGTTTTTGAGGATGTTATAGACCATCACGGTTTCCCAACTGATTTTCTCGCTCATGTTACTGAACTTCTTCTTGTCGGGATGCTTGCTCTTGAAGTATTGCCCCGGCGTCGGGATGCCGTCATCATTCAGGCTGCGGGCGATCTGAGAGGTGTTGCTGCCTTCCAGCGCCTCGCGGAAAATACGACGGATCACATCAGCCGCCTCCGGGTCTACGGCAAGCTTGTTCCGAATGGTGGGATGCAGGACGTAGCCGTATGGGGCGTAGCCACCGACATACTTGCCCTGCTTCATCATCTGGATTTTTGCCGATGTGGTCTTTACGGAAAGGTCTTTGCTGTATGCGGCGTAGATGATGCTGCGCATAACCACTTCCAGACCGCCCGTTGTGCCTTTGTAATCGTCACTGTCATAGCCGTCGTTGATGGAAATAAAGCGGACGCCCATGAATGGAAAAGTGCATTCCAGATAGTTTCCCGTTTCAATGTAGTCACGAGAAAAGCGGGAAAAGTCTTTGACGCAGATCAGGTTAATCTCGCCGCGCTTGACCTTCTCCATCATCTGCGTGAACTGAGGACGGTGAAAATTCGTGCCGGTATAACCGTCATCCGCAAACTCAGACCGCTGACAGTGAGACAGCTCCGGATGATTGTCAAGAAAGCGGTTGATGAGCATACGCTGGTTGCCGATGCTGTCACTTTCCGCCTTGCTGCCATAGCCGGTATCTTCATCAGCCATTGAGAGGCGGATGTAGATGCCGATGTTGTATTCCTTGCTCATTTACATCGCCTCCTGTACTTCCTTGATACTCTGAACGGTCAGAGCGTAAATATCGCCGTATTTCATGACCAGCTCGATTGAGCCGTCCTCATGGACTTTTACAAGCTCTACGGACTCGTCAATCAACTCCTGAGAGAGTTTTGCTGCGCCGCTGACAGATTTCATCAGCGTGAGCCACTTATTGTCCTCGGACATTGCCTCGGCAAACTTTACCTTCCGCTGAACCGCTTCATCCAACCGCCGTGAAAGATCGACATACTGCTCATCGTAGGCTTTCTTGGCAAAGGCGTATTCCTCTTCATCGAGAACGCCTTCCGTGAAGTCCTCATAGAGACGGGTACGCTTCTTGGAAATACCGCTGAGTTTCAGATTCAGGCTTGTAATGAGCGCATTCTGCTGATCTCGGATGCTGCGTTCACCTTCGCTGTTTCTCAGTTTGGCAAGCAGCTTGTCGTAATTGAGAGCCGCCTTGACTTGAAGCTGAATCGCCGCAAGCACATCGGCTTCGAGTTTGTCCTGCCGCGTATAGTGTGGCGTACAGAGATTGCCGCGCTTGACGGATGAACTGCACTCATAGAAGGCGTACCATGCGCCGTCCTTGCGCTTGTCAACGCGCTTGCGATGGAAGTAGAGCTTTTTGCCGCAGTCTGCGCAGACGATTTTGTCTTCAAAGAGATTGATCAGCGTAGCGCGGATTTCTTCCGTGCGCTCCATCTTCTCAACCCTTGTCCTTGCAGCAGCGTTCCGCATTTCTCGTACCTTCTGGAAGTCCTCACGGGAGATAATCGCCTCGTGAGTATTGGGAAAAACAATCCATTCCTCACGGTCAATGTGCTGATTCTTGACGCCCTTGTAGATGGCGTTCAGCGTCCGTCCGAGAACGGTATCTCCGACGTAATGGGGATTATCCAGAATGGTAGTCAGTGAAGATTTGTTCCAAATCTTCTTTGCCGTAGCATTGCCTGTGCGGACGCCGACCTGATACTTCTGAAACTCCGGATTGGGCGCGTTCATTGCATCAAGCCGGTCTGCAATCGCAGGAAGGGACAGCCCTTCAATCTTCCATTGGAAAATCTTCCGGACAATCGGTGCGGTTTCCTCATCGAAGACCATATTGCTGTGTTCTTCATCCCAGCGATAACCATACGGGAGATTGCGCTTCTTGAACTCTCCGCTTTCCATCTGTGCCTTGAGCGCGGTAGAAACCTTGCGGGAGATGTCCTTCGAGTAGAGTGTGTTGATCATGTTTTGCAGAGGGATAATGAGGCTTTCGCCGGAGCCGTCCGTATCAAAGTTGTCGTAGCTTTCCTTGATAGCGATAAACCGAAGCCCGATCTGCGGAAAGACCCGTTCCAGATAGGTTCCAGCCTCGATGTAGTCACGCCCGAACCGGCTGAGATCACGAACTACAAGGCACTTGATCCTGCCGGTGCGGATGTCGTTCATCAGCCGGTTGAACTCTGGTCTATCAAAAACCGTTCCTGTTCGTCCGTTGTCCACATAGGTATCTATCAGATTCAGGTAGGGACGCTCTGCAATGTAGGACTTACAAATCTCAATCTGATTTGCGATGACATCCACCTTTTCAGACTTGCCGCTGTTTTCAACGGAAAGGCGGGCATAGATGGCTGTTGAGAAGACCTCGGAAGAGACAGATTCGATAACCGGCTCTTCGACTGCACTTTGCTTTCTGCTTTTTCTTGCCATTTGCTCATCCCTCCTT
>JBGUVT010000037.1:0-12395 GCA_045220485.1 Anaerovoracaceae bacterium
GCAGTAGTCGGCGGCGGAAACGTAGCGATGGACGCAGCAAGAACAGCGCTGAGACTCGGAGCAGAGCACGTATACATCGTATACAGAAGATCGATGGAAGAGCTCCCTGCAAGGAGAGAGGAAGTCGAGCACGCAATAGAGGAAGGCATCGACTTCAGACTGCTGAACAACCCTGTTGAGATCCTCGGATACAACAATCCTGATGATCCAAGGGATCCGAAGAACGGATTCGTAAAGGGCATCCGCTGCATCAAGATGGAGCTCGGCGAGCCTGATGCAAGCGGCAGAAGGAGACCTATCCCTGTAGAGGGAAGCGAGTTCGAACTCGATGTGGATGCTGTCATCATGGCGCTCGGCACAAGACCGAATCCGCTGATCAAGAATACGACAAAGGGACTCGAGGTCAACCGCAAGGGCGGCTTCGTGGTAGACGAGGACGGACTGACAAGCCGTGAGGCAGTATATGCCGGCGGCGACGCAGTCACAGGAGCTGCTACGGTTATTTCGGCTATGGGTGCAGGCAAACTCGCTGCAGCTTCCATAGATAAATACCTCTCGAATAAATAGAAGCACTAAAAAAGGACGGTATTTCCGTCCTTTTTTGTGCTTTTTTATCTGTGGGCCATGATTTCGTCCAGAATCGCGTCGGCGGCCTCGAGCTTGCTCATCAGAGGCAGCTGCTTCATGCCGCCTTTTGTCATGATCGTGATCACGTTTGTGTCGCCCTGGAAACCTGCGCCTTTTGTCTTAAGGCTGTTGGCGCAGATCATGTTCACGTTCTTCTTGACCAGCTTTGCAGCCGCGTTCTCAAGCAGGTTCTGCGTCTCCATCGCAAATCCGCAGAGGAACTGGCCCTCTTTGCGGTGAGCACCGAGATATCCGAGGATATCCTGCGTCGGCTCGAGCGCAATACTGCGGCCCGAAGCGGCCTCGCTCTTCTTTATCTTTTCGGTCGCAACCTCTGCAGGCCTGTAGTCCGCAACAGCCGCTGCCTTTATAACTATATCCATCTCAGGAGCACGCGATGTGACCGCGTCGAACATATCCTGTGCGCTCAGCACGTCGACTGTCCTGACGAAGCGCTCCTTAGGAAGAGCTGTCCTTCCCGAAACGAGTGTCACTTCAGCTCCGCGCCTTGAGGCCATTCTTGCGATGGCGTATCCCATCTTACCGCTCGAGTGGTTTGTTATGTAGCGTACCGGATCAATCGCTTCCTGGGTAGGTCCTGCAGTCACCAGCACCTTAAGGCCGGCCATATCCTTCTCTTTTTCGACCCATTGCTCAACGTAATCAATCAGCACATCAGGCTCAGGCATCTTACCCTTGCCCTCAACGCCGCATGCCAGCATTCCCTCTGCCGGCTCTATAATCTCATACCCTCTGCTGCGCAGTGTTTCAAGGTTTGCCTGAGTAGCAGGATTCTCAAACATCGCCGTATTCATTGCCGGTGAGATCAGAACAGGGCAGGTGCATGCCAGCATCGTAGTGGTGAGCATGTTGTCAGCTATGCCGTGCGCGAGTTTTGCGATGGTGTTTCCGGTTGCAGGAGCGATCAGCACCAGGTCTGCCGACTGTCCGAGTGTTATGTGCTCGGTAGGCGTCTCATTTGCCGGATCGAAAACGTCCGTTACCACCTTGTTGCCGCTCATGGTCTCAAATGTAAGCGGTGTGACGAACTTCGCGGCACCATCTGTCATGATGACATGGACGTCATAGCCCTTTTTCTTGAGTCCGCTTGCAATATATACAGACTTGTAGGCGGAGATACCGCCCGAGATCCCAAGAATTATTTTCTTCTTTTCCATATCAGAACCTCCAACCCAGAAGCTGGTTTAAAATGACTGGTAATCGAAAATCCCCATTACAGCATCGGAGATATTCATGATGTCGAAAAAGCGTGTGTTGCTGAGCTTACTGAAGCGCCTCGATGACAGGTCAAGATATCTGACCTGCTCGCAAAGCACATATCCCTCGACAGGGGCGTCAGTCAGCTCGATATGCAGCGGCCCGGCTGCAATATTTTTTACTATAGGACAAACGACAGCCTTGCCGGTACTGTTAAAAAGATCATTGCTTACGACGATCACCGGGAAGGATATGCCGCTTACCTTAAGAAGGTCGCCCTGCTCGAATGCAGCCATCTACCAGACCTCTCTTCCTACAGGTTCGCCCCAGTCCATCTCTTCAGATAAGTCAAGAACGCCACCGTATTCGGCGACTCTTTCTTCAAGACTTCTGTGGCGGAAAGCAGGTGTCAGGATTATTTTGCCATCAACGATCTCTGCATTCAGGGTATCATTAGGCTTGATACCGGCTCGCTGCATGAATTCTTTGGTGAAGCGTATGCCGCTGCTGTTGCCCCATTGCTTTAAAGTTAGCTGCATAAGAAGCACCTCCTTGTATATACAAAGTATAAACACGTTTCTATATACAGTCAACAAAAGTATTTAAATTTTGATGCCACATTGATACAATAAGAGCGGTAATAAAATATTGCTAATTAATCTATTTATGGAGACAAGACATGTTTGACAAACTTATCGAAAAAGTAAAAGCAGAGCCAAAGAAGATCGTATTCACAGAAGGTTCCGATGCCCGTATCCAGGAGGCAGCAGCAAGACTTCTTGCTGAGGATCTCATGGGTGTTGTGCTCGTAGGAAATGAGGATGAAATCAAGGCTGCAGCAGCCGATAAGGGCTTCGACATCAGCAAGGCTGAGATCATCGATCCTGAGAAGTACGAAGGAATGGCTGAGATGGTAGAGACCATGGTAGCACTCAGAAAGGGCAAAATGACTGAAGAAGAGTGCGCAGCTGCTCTTAAGAAGGGCAACTACTTCGGCACCATGCTCGTAAAGATGGGCAAGGCTGACTGCCTGCTCGGCGGAGCTACATATTCCACAGCTGACACCATCCGTCCGGCTCTCCAGCTCGTTAAGACAAAACCGGGTGCTCACCTCGTAAGCTCCTGCTTCATTCTCACAAGAGAAGGCGGAGACGAGAACCTCAGAACGATCGCTATGGGCGACTGCGCTGTAAACCTCTCGTATGAGGACAGCAAGGACAAAGAAGGCAATGTTACATTCACAGGCGCTCAGAAGCTTGCTGAGGTAGCTGTTGAGATCGAGAAGTGCGCAAGGACTTTCGGTATCGATCCTAAGGTTGCAATGCTCAGCTTCTCCACAAAGGGATCCGGCAAGGGCAACACTGTTGCTCTGTCTGCAGAGGCTACAAAGATTGCTAAGGAGCTCAACCCTGACATGGCCATCGACGGTGAGATGCAGTTCGACGCTGCCGTATCGCCTACAGTCGGCCAGCTGAAGTTCCCTGGATCACCTGTAGCTGGTTATGCGAACACATTCGTATTCCCAATCATCGAGGCCGGCAACATTGGCTACAAGATCGCTCAGAGACTCGGCGGATACGCTGCTTACGGACCGATCCTGCTCGGACTTAATGCGCCTATCAATGACCTCTCAAGAGGCTGCGACGCAGAAGAAGTTTACAAAATGTCAATTATCACTGCAGCACTTTAAGCTGTTAACAAGCAGGCCGTTGCAAAGCCGCTCCGGCCTGTTTTATTGTCCTTTTTTCTGATATGAATATAAGATTTCACATAAGCATTGTACTGATAATGCTGATGGCGTTCTGTGCCGCCCCTGTGCAGTCATTTGCTTTGCCTGAGTGTCATTACGAACATAATACTTATACAGGTGAGGACCTGTATGAGCCGGGGTCGCTCGAAGCATCATACATAGACTACGTTCAGGGAGTCTGGAAATGCGACACCAGGATGCCGGGCAGGGGAGGCCTTTGCGGCCGCTGGAGCAATAAGGTGCGAGCTGTATTCTCCGCCTCGTCAAAAGAAATAAACTACTACGGGAAGCGCTTTAATAAAAAGAATTTTCTGTCCGTCTGCGAAGGCTGTAAGGCGGGCACGAAACTTGTGCTCGGGCAGGCAAAGTCTGAGAACGGAACGGTCTCTCATGCTATAATTCTGTTTAAGGTGACTTCGCAGGAGGTCTGGTGGGCAGACTGCAACTGGAACCATGACAATGTCGTTCATTACCGGCATGGCACGGTAAAGGATTTCATCAATTTTTATCATTACAAGAAATCCAAATACAGCTATCTGCATTTTATAGTGAAGATAAATGAATACCGCCATTACAGCAAGCCGAAGATCGCCTCAGCTGATACTGTAACAGATGGGACAGCCAGAATTGTCTGGACCAAAGTTTCCGGAGCAAAGACATATTACGTATACAGGTCAACATCCAAAAGCGGCAAATTTGAGAACATCGCGGAAACGGAAGCCTGCTCATACCGTGACGTCTCAGCGGAAGCCGGGAAAAAATACTACTATAAAGTAGCTGCAGCTGATAAAAACGGGAATTTAAGCTGGAGCGGCACAGTTGATGCAAAAACAAGACTCGACCGTCCTCACACCTCACTGATATATCAGAAAGGAAAGAAAGGACAGCTCGTATGGGGCGCGGTGCCGGGAGCAGACAGCTATGTCGTTTACAGAAAAATTGACGGCGGAAAATGGAAAAAGGTAACGACAACAACGAATACCTCTTATTCAAGCAGTAAGATCAAACGAGGCAAACCATTGTGGTTTAAGGTCAAGGCTGTGGGAGCGGGCGGAAACGGCGCTGCCTCAGTGTACAGTCCGTGGATAACTACAATGACATATGCCTGGGTGCCATAAAGAGCAATTTAAATATACAGACGGAAAACTGCGACGGCCGGCCGCGAAACACAGGCGGCGCCGGCCACGGAACAGGAGAAAACCATGAAGAAGAAAACCATATCGGCACTGATAACTTCAGCTACGCTTGTGCTGTTGATGACCGCTGCTTCGATACCGTTGCTGGGTGCGGCGGCAGGATCTGTCACCGGCCAGTTATGTGCATATGCTGAAGACCCGGTGGTCACGAATATTTCAGTAGAGCCGGGGAACGGTCAGAATGAGATTTCATGGCTGAGAGCAGGCGACATTGAGTACTACCGTGTTTACAGGCGTACCGGAAAAGACGCGAGCGCTGCAAAGCCGGAGCTCAACAAATATGTACTGCTGGGTTCTGTGACGACTGCACCGGACAGGTATTCGGGAGATTACCAATTCACGAATCCAGTTTTTGTGGACCATTACGCACAGAACGGGACTACATACTCATACATCGTCATCGCCGACGCCGGATGGGACATTTATGAAGGTACACCGAGTAAATCGGTAAGCGCCACACCTAGAAGCGGTAAACGTGCAAAGCCTGCTGCTCCATATGATATCGACGGATATTCTTATGACGGAGAGGCGGGTATCGAATGGTCCTGGGACGCGAAAGGCGGACAGGAGGATCCGGATACCGGGGAAAAAGACCACAGCAGCGGCGAGGGCTATATCGATCACTTCAATGTTTACCGTAATGGCAGACTGCTTAAGCAGGTAAAGCAGAACGCGGCAAAACCGAGATCCGTTTACGGTAACACGTATTACGAATGGGATACGGAAATAAGCTTTGGCAGGGACGATGCCGATTACACATTCTGGGTAACGGCGGTCGACACGGAAGGCAATGAAAGCGTACCGGGGGAGATGTATGTACTCTCATCAATGCCTGAGAGGGATCTGTGCATAGAGAGCCATGCGGTCACCTGTTATGATGAAGATATTTGGGATGACAGTTATGACAACGTCATAGGTAATTGTAAGGGCCTTGCCGTTCATTTCGATACTATTGGCATTGAGCGCATCGAGCTCTGGCGCAAGCCGGTGGGGACCTCGGACGGCCGCTATTCAAAGGTGACGCTGACGGAGGGACCGGACGGCGCAGAGGTCGATACGGGAGTAGAAAGCGGTAAGGTATATACATATAAAGCTATCGGCCACGGGTATGACGGACGTGTGACAGAACCGTACTGTTTCAGCGTTGCAGCCGACTTCGGCGATGACAGCTATTACAGTGTTCCGGGCGGCAGGCCATTTGGGATGAGGCTCAGATCTTATGACGGAGAGTCCGCTACCGTAGACATAGACCTTTACGGAACGGGCACGTATAAGCTCTACCGCGACGGAAGGCTGATCAATACCTGGAACAACAGCTCCGGCAACATCACCTATACGGATTCACCGGGAGCGGATGGGGAGTATAACTACTACTTCACATGGACGAGCAAGCAATATCCATCGCTTACTGTCACGAGCAGGACCGTAGTGTTCTGCAGGGACACGAGCGATGTCGATGAAGATGAGCTGGAGAAAGCTCCGGGAGCGCCGAGACTTGTGGGAAGAGTCAGGGAAGGAGGCGACGGGCAGACCGTCACGATGAACTGGTCTCCGAGCAAGTCCGGAGGCAAGCCTGACGGATATATCATCTACCGTACTGACGGCGGGGTCCCTAATACCTTCATGTGGCACAACACATGGGCTCATCCGCTGCAGGATGAAGATGCAAACGGAAGATATATAAGCAGACCGGCAGACATCACACAGTATGACATGCGCATTGCATGGAAAGAGTCAGATTACGCACACGCGACGGTTGATGATTATAAGTCTCCGCACAATCTTTGGGTCGTTGCGTACAACGATCTGGGCATGAGCGAGCCGTCCAATGTCCTCGTATACGAAAGCAGTGACGGCGAGCCGCCTGTCAATGTGGACGCAGATAAGCCGGGAGCTCCTGAAAACGTAAGCGCGCGGTGTGAGTGGAAAGATAAATATGGGCAATTAGAAGGGTTTCAAGGACATCTTTATGTAGATTGGGCCGCCCCTTCTACCGGAGGCTCGGTCGATTATTATAAGTACATGATCTCCAACAGTGACGGAATAGTCACCTCAGGCGCGATAGAACCGGGCGATTACAGTCCGAATGCCCTCGAATATTCCATTGGCGGCAATGAGATCAAATCCGGCGTCGAGTACACGATAGTCATAAGTGCAGTCAATGACGAAGGCGAAGTGGCTGCCTCACCGGTAAAGATCACTGCTGAAAACAGTTTTGCTTTCAAGGCCGAACCGGCATCAAGCAACTCGGCGAGTCTTAGATGGACTGATCTTCAGGATCGTACCGGTGTGAGCGAATACCGCATCTGGCGCAGGGCCAACAAGAGCAAGTGGGAAAACATCAGAACGGTAACCGGAAACTCTGAAAAGAAATACACCGATACCGGGCTTGAGATGGGCACGACCTATGAGTATTACATGACAGCGACCGATGAAAACGGTGCGACGCACAGGAGCGTTACCAGAGAGGTCACCACGACATCGAGGACCGACGCCAGCAATGCGCCTACTGACTTCAGCGCCAGGGCAGTCGACGGAGACGTGATCCTTAATTGGGAACCTCCTGAAGGCGGCATACCGGCCTACTACGTGCTCGAATACCAGACTATGGACAAGGATCCGGAAGATGACAATGACTGGTCATCAGTTGAACTCAAAGGGGATACTTACGGTAACACACCTCTCTACAGGACTGAGGCATTCGGCAACTCGACAGGAGCCGTCATCATGAGCTGGGAATATGCCGATATTTACACCGGCAGCAGGTACAGCGATTTCAGGGACCTGAGGGGCACACAGCTCCGCCTAAGAGTAAGAGCGAACGGATACATGACAGGCTACAGCCCGGCCAGCAATTTCATCGAATTCACCTGGCCTGCGGAGTCATCAATAAGCCATGCGAATCGTCCGCCTAAGCCGATAACTCCTTCAGTCATTGAAGGAGATAACCAGATAACTCTGAGATGGAACAAACGCACCAATCTTGAGTCCGGCGAGTCTGAAGCGACATTCTACCAGCTCGTCAGGATATGGGAGAATAAGAGCGTGATCTTCACCATCCCGGCTGTCCCGGGAAAGACCTCGTATGAGTTCGTTGACATGGATACAGACGTTCAGAACGGCAGACAGTATACGTATGAGCTCAGGCCGTGCAGCTCATATCACTCCATGGACAGCTACTATAACGAATACTGGTATGATCCGTGGTGCTACATGCATCAGGTAACGGCCACGCCTAATGGGCCGACGGTCGATCAGAAGGTAGCGGACAATATAGTAGATTTGTTCAATGAGCTTGTTAACAGCAAACCAGATCCGTTGACTGATGAATACTGCTTGCAGGTGCTGGAGCTCAAGAACAATTACGAGGGACTGACAGCGTATCAGAAGAAACTGATCGGAAGCGAAATCTGTGCGCAGATCGAATCGCTGATCAATGAGGCGAACGCCTTCCTTACACAGGAAGAGTACGGCGAGGATCCGGAAGTCGAAAACGTTAAAACTGAGATTGCTGCGATCGATCCGGCTGCCGAAGTGACGGAAGAATACGAGACACAGGTAAGCACCGCCAGAACACATTATGACGCGCTGCCTGACGGGGCGAAGTCTCTGGTGGACAACTACAGCATACTGACTGCCGCAGAGACCCATATAAAGCAGGTCAGGCGCGAGGCTGCCGATCAGGCAAAGGCCGATGATCTGTCGGCAAGACTGGAAGCCATCGACGTGGCCGCGCTGGAGGCGATGACCGGAGACGATCTGACAGATGAGATCGAGCGCGAGATAGCGAATCTCAGGTGGGAATACGATAACCTTACCAAAGCCCAGAAAGAGAAGGTCAGCGAGGCAGGTCTGGAGAAACTCGTTGCGGCAGAAGCAGCGATCAACAGCATACTTGGGATCGACCATGTACATGATCTGAAGTTAGTTGCGGCAAAAGAGGCCACTTGTCTGGACAAGGGCAATATCAAGTACTACAAGTGCAAAAAATGCAGCAAGTACTTCATGGATGCAGCCGGCGCGTCAGAGATCACTGATAAGACCGCTGTAGAAACTCCGGCGGATCCTTCAAAGCATGTCTGGGGTGAATGGACAGTAACGAATGAAGCTACATGTACAAAGGGAGGCATGGAGGAGCACAGCTGCAGGCTCTGCGGTGCTATAGAAGAGCGAAGCTTTGAGGCAAGGAATCATAACTGGGATGCCGGAACCATAACGGAAGATGAGCCTTCTGTTGATGGAGAGGGAAAGATATATTACCCGATAACGTTCCATTGCCGGAACTGCAGCGAGACCAAAGACGGAAAGATATATCCGGGAGGTGAAGGATCATGCCCGGCGGGAGAGCACGTATGGGACAAGGGCACGGTTACGAAAGAAGCTACATGCTCGGAAAATGGGGAGCTGAAGTATACCTGTGTGAACTGCACCACATCAGTCAAGTATGAGGTCCAGGTCGATCCTTTGGCCCATGTCTGGGGCGACTGGACGCCTGTAGCAGGGAAGGAAGCTACATGTACGGCAAGCGGCTCGAGTGAAAGAGCATGCACTCTCTGCGGTGAAAAGGAAACAAGGGTCGAAGAAGCTCTCGGACACGACTGGCAGCAAGCAGAAGATGATGAGCACTATATAGCTCCGACCTGCAGTACTGCCGGACAGATGACTGCAGTGTGCTCAAGATGTGAAGAAACTTCCATAGAGATGATACCGGCAACGGGTGTGCACACATTCGGCGAGTGGGAGATCACGGTAGAACCTACCTGCACTGAGGCCGGTGTAAAGGTGCATGAGTGTGCTGTATGTCATAACACAGAGTTTGTGCCTGCAGATCCTGTGGGCCACAAATGGGACAGTGGCACAGTAACAAAACAGCCTGCTGTCGGAACCGCGGGAGTACGCACTTACACATGTACCGTATGCGGCGCGTTGAGGACAGAGACCATACCTAAGCTTACTCCAACGCCTGATCCGAAGCCTACGGCTCCGGCTGAGATCGTCGATCTTCCGGCTGTGAAGATCTCGAAGCCTAAGGCGGCGAAGAAGAAAGTGACCGTAAAGTGGAAGAAGGTAAGCAAGAAGAACCAGAAGAAGATCCAGGGCATAGAGGTCCGTGTGGTCGGGCCGGGATATGACCAGACCTTCCCTGTGGGCAAGAAAAAGACATCCAAAACAGTCAAAGGACTTAAGTCAAAGACGAAATACACTGTCTCGGTAAGAGCATACAAGTGGGAAGGAAATACTAAACACGTATCTAAATGGAAGTCAAAGAAAGTTAAAATCAAGTAGCAGCCGGCGGGCATGACGCAGCAGATATCGCAAATGAAAAGATCCGGAGCTTCAGGCTCCGGATCTTTTGTTCTGTTATGCGCGCTTGTTGTCTTCCACGAAGCGCCTGATCTTGTTTGTAGTGGTTTTATCGAAATCCCTGTTACGGACAATAACGTGAGCGATTCTCTTGAATCTTGGCAGGTCACTGTTGATCTTGTCGACCTCAGCCTCTATCAGTGCGTTTGCCTGCTCAGGTGTGTAGTCAGGCCCGAGTTTTCTTTCAAGGACCTCCGGATCGAGTCTGATGGTTGCGCAGATTCCATTCCACGGTGAGTTAGGATCGCGGTCGCCGCCCCAGACCATCGACTCAGCTACGACAGGCAGTGCCTGCAGGTAGCTTTCGAGCTCCTCCGGGAATACATTCTTGCCGTTGTTGGCAATGATAACATTCTTTTTGCGGCCTGTGATGAACACGTAATTGTCGCGGTCAAGGTAACCGATGTCTCCGGTGTGGAACCAGCCCTCTTCATCAAGAACTGCAGCTGTGTTCTCAGGATCCTTGTAGTAACCCATCATAACCTGCGGTCCGCGGAAGCAGATCTCTCCGATTCCGTTGCTGTCCGCGTCGAGAATCTTGCACTCGGTGAACGGCATCAGGTGGCCGGCCGAGGAATTCTTCATATACTTGCGCTTTGCAGGATTGAGAGCAACGATAGGCGAGCATTCCGAGAGACCGTATCCCTGAATGGCGTTGAAGCCTATGTTGCAGAACGAATCGAGGATTGCTCCGTCGATAGGAGCTCCGCCCGAGATTATGGTATGCATTCTGCCGCCGAATACCGCCTCGATATCTTTTGTGACCTTCTTAGGCAGTTTCACCTTGAAGCGGCTGGCCTCACGGTCCATGATCTCGAAAACTCTCATCTGCTTGTCGGAGAGCTTATCTGCGACCGAGCGTCTGATTTTGTTATGGAAATTCTCGATTATTGCAGGGACCGCCAGCATGATGGTCGGCCTTACCTCGAGGATGTCCTTACGGATGTACTTGAGCCCGCGGCTGAATGCGACCGTCGCTCCGCTGTACACGCAGCTGAGGAATGTAGCGGTGCATTCATAGCAGTGATGCATCGGCAGCACAGAGAAGCATATGTCTTTCGGACGTGCTTCAAACATGGACTGTACAAGCATGGTGTCGAGCATCAGATTGCGGTGCGAGAGCATTACGCCCTTTGCTACGCCCGTAGTACCGGATGTGAAAATGATTGCCGCAAGATCGGTATTGACTACCTGCGCGTCGATGTAGCGGCGGTCTCCGTCCCACACCTTGTGGCGGCCTTTTTCACGGAGTTTCTTCCATGAGATAAGCCCGGCTTCGGCATCCTCATCTTCATCCATGTCGGCATTGATGACATAGCGGAGATTCGTTTCTCCGCCCGCCTTGATGCGCTTGAAGATCTCATAGTACTTGCTGTTGATCGTGATTACTGCTTCGAGCTCGCCCTTGACTGTGAGCTGCGTCAGCTCGCTCTCGTTCAGCTCCCTGTCGAGAGGGACCACAACCCCTACACCGCCGACTATGGCGAGGTAGGATTCACCCCACTCAGACGAGTTGCGGCCGATGAGACCGATGTGCCTGTCTTCAAGACCGAGGTCGAGAAGGCCTGTCCCGATCGCGTTTACGTCTTCAAGTGCCTGGCGGAAGCTGATCTCCCTGAAAGGTTGATTCGGCTTGTACTTCTGCATGAAGAGCGGAAGATCCGGATGTTCATTTGCACTGTAATTGAGCATGTCCTTAAGGTCAGTAACAACATGCTTCTCCTTGAAGAGGTAGCGCTTGTCCTTGGACTTTTTGAGCTCCGCGAGCATCTGCTCAATGACCTCGCGCTCACGCCTCTTGATGTTTCTGTATTCTGCTTCTGTGTATTTTCTGCTCATGATAGTGCCCCAATAAGCTGCCGGCTTGCGCTGAAAGCTTTGTTTCTATATAATTCGTGCAGTAATTAAGTCTTAGTCATATAATGTAGTTTACAAAACAATATTATATCACATTATCAATAGTGGAGCATATAATACACGTTCCCGGAGGAGTTTTAAAGAAAAAGTTACAAATATCAGTGTTTTATTTTGTATATGTAACTTTTTACCGAGAGGCTCACGCTAAAATGGTGCTGTCGATGTTGTCAGCTTAACGATAATCGTTTAAACAGGGGTTATTGTAAAGCGTATCGTGCCCAATGCAAAGGCTATAAAATCAAGTCCGAAATTGAGTGTAAATTGCCTTTAGGCAAATGAATCGGTCTGCTCCGAGAGCCCCAGCGCTGGCGACGGGCATCTAC
>JBGUVT010000038.1:0-2508 GCA_045220485.1 Anaerovoracaceae bacterium
CATCGACGATGTAACTACCGCCACGTTGATGACGACCTGCAGCCCGAGCATTACGCCGACTCCGGTAGCAAGATAGAACCCGAGTCTGTCTCTGGCCTTGAGAGCTACCATGAATATCCTGAAGAGCAGGACTATGTATACAAGCATAAGCAGCGCAAATCCTATGTATCCGAGTTCTTCGCCGATTACCGCGAGGATGAAGTCATTCTGCGGCTCAGGCAGGTAGAGGTTTTTGGCGATACTGCGCCCGAAACCGAGTCCCCTGAGGCCTCCGTTGCCGAGCGCTATGAGTCCCTGCGATACCTGATATCCGCTCCCCTGGAAGTCCGCAAACGGATCACGGAAGCTCGTTATTCTCTGATACCAGTGTGCCGGGCTCTTGGCTGTCATGATGTACATATAACCTGCTACAACTCCGGCAGCCGGGATCGCAAGGAACAGATAATTGAGTCCCGCGACCAGCATTATAGCAATCATGATGGCCACGATTACGATAGCGGTGGACAGGTTCGGCTGGCTTACAATCAGGTAGAAGTGGACGCCCATTACCACCAGAAGCACCAGCAATCCTTTTAATGTGCGGATGTTGCTCGGATTCTTTATGAGGAAGCATGATGTGAATACGATCATGGCTACCTTTGAGAACTCACTCGGCGTTACACCGATGCCTCGTATGCCTCGCTGAGCTCCGCCGACGGTGGAACTCGTCATGATTACGAGGACGAGAAGCACTACCGACAGAAGTACTATCAGGTAACTCACCTTCATGTAAAAGTGGTAGTCGATATTTGCGACAATGAGCATTACGAAAAGACCGGTGCCGACCCAGAGCATCTGCCTGAGCAGATAGTATGTCGGGTCAGGATGCGCCGTATTAATAGTCTGGTAATAGCCCGCGCTGAATACCATAGCAACTCCGAAGAGCGAGAGCACGATAACCAGAACAACTACTCCGAAGTCGTAGCCGCTCACTACCCTGCCGAGTCCGCGTCCGAAATCCTTCGCCTCGTCGATTGCGCTTGTTTTTACGCGCCTCTCGCGTCTGATGGCCCTTCGTGTTGCGGCCTTCTCAGCCCTTGTCTTTTTCTTTTCTACTTCAGCATCTCGTTTATGCATTGTTTGAAGTGTCTGCCTCTTTGTTCAAAATTAGCGTACATGTCCCAGCTTGCGCATGCAGGTGACAGCAGTACTTTCTCTCCGGCTCTTGCGAGCTCTGCCGCCTTGCGTACACACTCAGGCATGTCCTTGCAGTTATAGATGTTTGTGAAGCCGGCCTTTCTGGCAGCTTCTTCAATTATCGGTGCGTCCCTTCCGAGAAGGATAAGCGCCTCTACAGCTCCTTCGAAGTGATTTACCAGGTCTTCGAAGTCCTGACCTTTGCCGTCTCCGCCGGCTATAAGGATGATTCCGTCCCTGAGTGCCTTGATAGCGATCACAGCAGCGTCAACGTTGGTGCCCTTTGAGTCATTGTAGTAGTCTACTTCATCGACCCTTCCGCAGAACTCGATGCGGTGCTCCACTCCCGGGAACTCCTTTATCACCGAGGAGATAACGTCAGTGCTGATGCCGGCAAAGAAGGATATGGCCGCCGCAGCAAGCACGTTTTCTACGTTATGGTCGCCTATGATGCGAAGATCTGACCTGTCACAAATAAAATGTTCTGTGCCTTTGAGGTCCTTTACGATAATCTTTGTACCGTCAAGATAAGCTCCGAAGTCCGGTTTTTCCTTTCTGCTGAACGGGATAACCGTAGCTTTTGTACTTTCGGCGAGTGCATATGCCTGTTTATCGTCAAGATTTATGATCAGATACTCGTCTTCTGACTGATTTGCGGCCACCTGTGCCTTTGCTGCGCCATATGCCTCCATTGTTCCGTGCCTGTTAAGATGATCAGGCGTAAGGTTGAGGATGGCTGACACGACAGGCCTGAAGTCAACGGCTGTCTCAAGCTGGAATGATGAGACCTCGGTTACGAGCCAGTCCTGATCGGTACTGTCCATTGCCTGTGTGACGACCGGGTTTCCGATGTTGCCGACAACCGCCGTATTTCGCCCGGAAGCCTTGAAAATCTCGCCTACCAGTGTAGTTGTCGTTGTCTTGCCGTTTGTGCCTGTAATCGCCACAAAATTGCCTTCTCCAAGTCTGTACGCGAGCTCCAGCTCACCTATGATCTCGGTGCCGGCATTTCTTGCCTCCTGAATATAGTCCAGTGAAGTCGGAACTCCCGGACTCAGTACAAGCATGTCATATGCGGTCATGTCTTCAGGAACACTTCCGAGATATGACCTGATCTCTTCATTCTGCATGTACTGGAGGAACTGTGTATCAAGCTTGTCAGGGGTCTTGGAATCCTGGATGGTTACTACAGCACCGGCTTCATTCAGAGCCTTTGCCGCAGCCTTACCGGACTTTCCCAGACCAACTACGAGGATATTGCGTCCTCTGAGTATCTGTTTGTAAGTAATTCCCCTTCTCATTATGTATTGGTCCCTTCTGTTTATTATTTAT
>JBGUVT010000039.1:0-5291 GCA_045220485.1 Anaerovoracaceae bacterium
ACCTTGGCCCAACCCTTTCATGCATTTTATGTCATCTGAATTGAGTCTTAGCAAATCACTTAGAGAGAGTATTTCAGCCCAATATAATCTTCTTTCCAGTCGATTTGATAACCCCAATTGCTGAATTGTTATGTCCTGATACAAATTAGGGTCTATAGAATACCTAATATAATATGGTTCTTCTGGATTATCAGTATTTGTTTTCTTTGTAGTTAATGACAATGTGCCTTTATTATTTGATGACAAAGCGCCTTTATATTCCCGTAACTTTTCTATAGATGCTGCGTATTTATTAAGATCTGCCATCTTTCCAAACAAGGACTTTACCTCAGGATCTGATGATAGCCTTTGAATCAATACTTCTATTTCAGTCTTATCAAGATCATATATCTTTCCACTGATATAAAGCTTTTTACGCGAGTATCTCTCAAGTTCTTTTAGAGCAGAAATATACTTTTCACTTAATGAGGTATCCAAATTTTTTTCTTTTGTTAACCAAACAAAGAATGCTTCCTTATCTTCTCTATTATATCTATTACTGTCAGCGCTCAGATTTTTATATGTAATAACCACATCACCTTTACTTACACAACAACAGTCGAGAACATATCCCAAGAATTGTATTTTTTCTTCTGTAGATGTTGCTGTTTCAACCCAATAATCATCACCTATTTCTTCTGCTTTTTTTAGGCTATCCTTATTATCACTTCTGGTAATCCAAAGAACATCATTTGTACAAGTTTTATCAACAGCAAATTGTTGGAATATCTGAGGATATTCCTGGAGAAGCAACCACAGCAGAGAAACAAATAACTTCGTCCACTCAGCTACATGAAAAGTAATATCAAAAAAAGAGAAACTAACCGGCCTAGTGCCAGCTAGATTCTCAATTCTTTCAAAATCCAAATAGCCAATGTTGTTGTCTATTTCCATATAGCTTGTAATATGCTGTCTAAAAACTACCAGTTCATTGGGTTAAATACTTCTGCTACAAGTAGTATCCATCACAACTAATTATTATACTAGAGAACGGTCTTAACATAAAGGCAAAAATGGCGCAAGCCTTGAAAAGGCTGATTTTCAGGACAATAGCACAGCCAACTTTCTTTTATCATCACGCTTATCAATTGGAAACGATATGCGGTCAAACTATCTGTGCTGATTGAGAGCACCAACCACATCCCATCCCTCGCTTTTTTATCTGCCTGAATAATTCGGACAACCATACCCATATATCAATCCCGATCCCCGTGTATAACTCTTTCTTTTGCAGACATTTCGACTATTTCCTTCAATAGTGTTCACCGTTTTTCCGTCACATGATTCAACAATTCCTATATGATCTGGCTCACCATCACCTTCCCAGTCAAAAATAATGAAATCTCCCGAATGAGGGATATAGTTTCTGCCGGCCCATCTATGCTGCTTCTTGTAAAAATCTATCCAGCCACTAACAACAGCGGACTTCGGACAAACCCCGGACTTTATACATCCGCATTCCGCAGCAATATATGAAGTGAAGCATGCGCACCAATGGACATGACTATTGAATCCATACCATCTCCAGAACTTCTCTCCGCCAACGTTGCCAACTTCTCTAGAAGCTGCTTTTACAATTGCTTCCCTCGTTGGGCTACCTTCAAGGTCTGGAATGAAGTATTCGATCTCTTCCGGATCTGTGATGCTCGTATCCGGGCTGTTATTGCTGAAACTGATCGCACCTATCGTGAAAAACACGAATAATATCAGGACTATAACTGTGGCAGCGCCGCCGGCACCGAGTGTCATAATCGCAGTTTTCGCATTCTCCCACATGAATTTGATGAAACTGGACAGATTTCTGGCTCCGCGACTATTACCAGGTGCTCCTGAAGATCTGAAGAATGAAAGGATCGGATACCTGACAGTTTCCTTCTTTCCCACAATTCTCCTGATAGCATGCTCTTTTCTGGTGCGCTGTATCAGCTCATCCCTCTTTTGTACTGTATTGCTGCTCTTGGCTATCTTGCCTGCAGCTCTGCTTTGAGACCTGCTTCTCCTTCCTATCGAAGCATTACGTATCCGGCCTGAGAAATTGTTTTCTTCAGCAGTCCCTGCCACTTCTTTATCAGCCATCCTGGATCTGTTTCGTCTTTCAAGGATGTCCTTAACGCCCTGCTCCCTAAATGCTCTCTGGATCTGTTCCTGACTGCCAATACCGGCATCAGGTGCTGCAGGCGGTTTTGGGCCATTGCCATAATCAATCTCTGCAGGATATCCATTAGAACGTTCTCTTGAACGAAGAAGCATATCTATGCCGGCTCTTGAAGCATAAACAGCACTGTCACCCGCATATTGCTCGACACGGTTTTCAGCATATGTCTCCCCGCTGTAATCATCCTGCCCTCGGCCCGGTTCCATATACTTGCCTTTTATAGTCTCCTCCTTCAGGTGGTGCATAGAGCTTGCTGCCCTGTCCAGAGTCTTTATGCTACCTCTGGTCACGTCTCTCGTCTTTATATCCGCCATTACATTCCTCCGTAACACAAAAAGACGGCCAGACACATTTCTGCATCTGACCGCATAGTTCCCATATTTGATTTAGTTCATTTTATGATAGAAGCTCTTCCGAATCACCGGCCTGCCATCTTCCGCACAGTGCATCAGCGAGCAGATCTATTGCTTCTTCAGCCTCTTTTTCCGTATCAAAAGATATATCGCATGCACGATTTGTTATGTCTGCATCCGTATTGATTATCAGATATCCATTGTCGATTTGAATCGCACTCATATTATTGCCCTCCTGTTATTTCTCAATAGTATTATCCCCGGGGGCAAGGTCAATATAACAGCAAAGCATTGGAATTTCAAGGGCTCCAGATCGTGATAAAGCCGCCAAAAACCACCATTTTGCATGAGATCCGACATTATCTGACCGAGATCCGACAATACATGCCCTCAAAACCCATCTTGCATTTTTGATGTTTTTTTTGATGTACCGAGGCAGATTGCTCTGCCTCATTGTCTGACTATCCGTTGCCGGCCATAAACTTTCTCACAAGAGCATCGAATTCCTCGCTGCTACCTGCAACTTCCCGTATCTTTCGTAGTATCTCTTGTTCGTCAGAAGAATTATGCGGTTTATCTGACGAGAATCCTGCGGACTCCGGCTTGCCTGCAAAGAAACCCTCGCCGGCCTTAGTTGTCATGAGCTGGTATAGCTTAGTATCCTTCGGAAACCTGTTCTCGAAAGGCACAAGACTCGCACCCACTTTCAGGAGGCCATGGCCGGCATCGACATTCGTAATATATGACAGCTGCTCATTTGAAATGTTCAGCAGCTTCGCCAGTTCAATCCTGTCAGTAGCAGCCTGATTCAACATTACTATGAACTCGGAGTTTGATAGCATCGTTCTTGCAGTGTAAGACTGCAGCAGATCCGCTACGTTCTGCGTAATGCCTGTGCAGAATGCGCCGTACTTACGGACTCTCTTCCAGAGCTTGTACAGGAATTGAGCTGAATACTCATGCATGAACAGCAGATATATTTCATCTATGAAGATATATGTCTGCTTACCTCTCTGACGGTTCTGTGTGATCCTGTTGAGTATGGAGTCAAGGATTACCAGCATTCCGATTGCTCTCAGTTGCTCGCCGAGTTCCAGGATGTCGTAGCAGATCAGACGGTTACTTGTATCCACATTGGTCTGCTTCGCAAAGGTGTTCAGAGTGCCTCTTGTGAAAAGCTCAAGCTCAAGTGCCAGGGAGTGTGCCTCCGGCTCAGGCTGTCTCAGAAGCTCATCTCTGAAATCCTGAAGCGTAGGCGGAGTGCCCATATAGTTGCCCTGCTTGTAGTAGCGGTATACGTTTTCAGTGCAGCGGTCGATAATCGACTGCTGGCCTTTCTGAAACTTGTGCCCGGCTACGATCTGCTCGCACAGCGACTGCAGGAACTGCGACTTTTCAATGATAGGATCTGTCTCGCCGTAGTCTCTGGACATATCCATCGCATTGATGTGGTTCGGCGATGTCGCAGAGATTTCGATGACAGATCCACCCATCTCCCTTACAAGTGGCGAATATTCTCTTTCAGGATCTATTATCAGGATATCCGCATCAGTAGATAGCATCAGATTCACTATCTCATTCTTCGCCATGAAGGATTTACCACCGCCGGATACACCAAGTATGAATGCATTTCCGTTGAGGAGTCTCCTTCTGTCGGCAATGATCATGTTCTTTGAAATGACATTGTTGCCATAATAGATTCCATGGCTGTCATATACTTCCTGTACTCTGAAGGGCATGAACACGGCAAGTGATTCAGTCGTCAGAGTTCTGAAAGCATCTATCCTGCGCACACCGAACGGCAGCGCAGTCTTCAGTCCATCCAACTGCTGATACTTCAGCACCGACATCTGGCAGAGTCTTTTCCTGACAATGGTCAGGATCTCCTCGGTATCATTGTCGAGCTGTTTCTTCGAGTCAGCTGTATGCACAAGCGTGAGCACCGCGAACATCATCCTCTGGTCTCTGGTTGTGAGATCATCCAGGAACTCCTTTGTTTCCCTTCTCTGCTGTTCCATGTCGTATGGGACAACCGCAGAGAAGTTGTTGTTCATGTTCTGCTTACGCTGCCAATTAGTGATGTTTGTCTCAACACCGAGCAGTCTCTGCTCGACTTCCTTCACTGCCTCATCGGTAGGTATAGGAACGACATCGATCGACAGCATCAGATTTCTGCTTAGATCTGTGATCTCCGCAACCATGTCATCGGATATATACGATGCATAGTCTCTTAACAACAGAACACGGCCAAACCGATCTCCGACTTTGAAATAGTCGCTGTTGTTCTCATAGGCATCCGGGCAAATATAGTCACGAAAGTCGTGTCCCTTCCTCATTTGCGTCTTCAGGTCGAAGCGGAATGCGGTCTCCTCACCGGTTCTCATAAAATCATGGATGATGCGAAGTCTGTCATTGGCAGAAAGCTCAATACACTTTGACCCGAGCCTTGAGAAATGAGCGCTCAGATCTGCTCCTATCCTGGCGAAGTACAGCCTGGCATCCTCGATGCTCTTACGATTGACCGAAATGGTAATATACTTGTCCTGGATTATCGCATTGCTGCCGGTCGCCTTGTCGGTCAGCATATCGTTGTATTCCTTGCGGTATACATCGAGCGGATCACCCATCATCTTCAGAAGTATCCTGTCCTCGAAGTCCAGCATGTTGAGTCTGCGGTTATTGATGGTGATCTTGGCAGTACATCCGGAATCAAGTGAGTTCAGCAGTTCCGAGTAACCGAGGAA
>JBGUVT010000040.1:0-2804 GCA_045220485.1 Anaerovoracaceae bacterium
GGCGAAACTAATTATAGCCATTTTTTTATTACATTTTTTCAAAGAAGGGAGATGCAATAAATGGCTAAATTTCAAGGTTTCAAGGCTACGGCGCTATATGAAAGGCTTTCCAAAGACGATGAGCTGCAAGGTGAAAGTAATAGTATTCTGAACCAGAAAAAGTATCTGGAGGATTTCGCGAGAAAGAACGGTTTTGATAACATCCGGCACTTCACCGATGATGGATTTACCGGGACAAACTTCAATCGTCCAGCTTTCCAGGAGATGCTCAGAGAGGTCGAAGCAGGAACGATCAGTACCGTGATCGTGAAGGATATGAGCAGATTCGGAAGGAACTACCTTCAGGTCGGATATTACACTGAGATCCTGTTTCCGCAGAAGGATGTCCGTTTCATCGCGATCAATAACAGTATCGACAGTGAGCAGCCTGAAAGCGGAGACTTTGCTCCCTTCCTCAATTTCATGAATGAATGGTATGCAAAGGATACCAGCAAGAAGATACAGTCCGTATTCAATGCCAGAATGAATGAAGGCCTTCGCTGCAGTGGAAGTATTCCGTACGGATATAACAGACTTCCCGATGATAAGCAGACGTTAGTCGTTGATCCGGTCGCTTCTGAAGTAGTTAGGCATATCTTTGAACTTGCTGCTGAAGGAAAAGGACCAACGGCGATAGCATCAGCACTTGAGGAAGAGAAAACCCTGATACCATCTGCTTATACTGCGAAATACCATCCCGAGCAATCGAATAAGAAAGCGAAAGAGGGCGCCTGTAACTGGAGCTGCACCACTGTTTCCGAGATACTCCGCAGAAAGGAATACCTTGGGCATACAGTCCTTAAGAAGTCTTTCAAACCAAGCTTCAAGATGGACCGAAAGAGTGTAGATCCTGAGGACTGGCTCGTATTTGAGAACACGCATGAGCCGATCATTGATCAGGAACTATGGGATAAAGCACAGAAGAGCCTGGATAAGGGGCGGAAAAGGCAGAGTATGCCATATGGCTACTATACCAATTCCCACCGACTGTGCGGATATCTCTACTGCGCTGACTGCGGCCACCGTATGTCTATCAATCATCATAAACGCAAAGACGGATCAGATGTATTCTCGTTCAGATGCGGTAATTACTCAAACAATGGTAAAAACTGCACGGCACATTATATAGCAGCAAATACGATAGAGAAGTTGCTCCTGCAAGCGATCCAGAGATTATCCAGAAGAGTGATAAAGGACGAGAATGCTTTTGCAGCCAGTCTTAAGGAAGCTTATGAACAGGAGCTGAAAAAGCGCCCGGTCGCAAACCGATCCAAGCTCAAAGAGTCGGAGAAACGTTTCGATGAACTCGACAGACTGATCAGGTCATTATACGAGAATTATTCCAAGGGAATACTGCCGGAGCGGCAATACCTGTCTATGATGAAGAGCTACGCTGAGGAACAGGATGCGTTGGAGAAGCAGATAGCGGAATTAAAGGCTGAAGCGGTCGAATCTGATCCTCCGGCATTCAAGGGAAATCGATTCATCGAGATAGTTAAGAAGTACAAGAATCCTACAGAGCTTACCGATGAGATGCTTCGTGAACTGGTCGATAAGGTCCTCGTTCATGAGAAGGTCAAGGAAGAGGATAAAACAAGCCAGAGAATAGAGATCATCTTCAATTTTGTCGGACCTGTTGATCTTACGCCTTTGCCTGAAGAAGTGCAGGAGGCAGAGAAGAAGATAGTACAGGAGGCTGAGCAAAAGGCAGTAAAAAAAGAGAAGAAGAAAAAGGCAAAGAAAGCAAAAGAAAAGAAGAAACGCGATAACAAACGGAAGGCAGCTATGGAGAAGCGCCTTGCTGAAAACGACGGGCATCTGTATCCTCAGAAAATATGTCCTCAGTGCGGAAAGCCTTTCTGGCCTAATACAGCGCGGCAGATATACTGTAATAAGCAGTGTACCAAGGATCATTATTCAGATGTGCTGCACGAAAGGCGCAGAGAAGAAAAAGGTGATCACACATTCAGACAGAAGAATTGCGTGATTTGCGGAAAACCTTTCTGGCCTGTCAACGGACAGCAGGAAGTCTGCTCTGAGGAGTGCAAAGATATCCGAGATAAGCGGTACAGACGCAAATTATATGACGAAGTCCTTGCTGAAAAGGCAAAGAAAAAATGGGCATTGAAGAAAGAACTGCGTCTGTCAGAGAATGAAGGACATCCCTATCCTAAGAGAATCTGTGAGTACTGTGGCAAAGAGTATTGGCCGAACAAGCATCATCAGAAATATTGTTGCAAACTCTGCGGCGAGAGAGATTTTACCGCCAAGAATAAGTTGAGGGATAAATCCGCGAAGGAAGGTCATAACTTCTACAAGACCACCTGTGTTGAGTGCGGCAAAGAGTTTTGGCCAGTAGGACCGGCTCAGGTCGTATGCTCTGATGAGTGCCGTAAGAAACGGCAGAAGAAGCTGGCAAAACAACGACGAGCAGCTGATGAGGCATTAATGAAAGGTTTATCTGCAACGAAATGATCCGGGGCATCAATACGAAGTCCCGGATCAAAGAAAGCGAGGTTGCTATGAAAAAGAGATTCAAGTTTAATGATTATGAGATCAGGATCCTGATACTGGCACTCAATGAGCTGAGGAACCAGCTGATCAGGGAAGAAAGGTATACTGATGCAGTCGATGAGCTGCTGATCAAATTATTTGACTGATGAATGGGGTGCTTTTAAAAAACTGCCCGAAAAAAGGGGAAAATCGCATCATTTTCATGCTGTAGAGCTGTAATTTTACATACGTTATTGATAACAGGATATATC
>JBGUVT010000041.1:0-2685 GCA_045220485.1 Anaerovoracaceae bacterium
GGAAGGTGATGCGTCCAGACAGGGTGATGGGTTTTCCGCTGACCGAGACACTCTCGTAGCTGAAAGTGCACGTCTGTACCTGCCAGCAGCTGTTGTTTGCTGACTGTTTGGCAAAGGCCTTGTCCATTTGGGGCTTTCGCAGTTCGACCAAAGTCTTAATGGCTCCAGAAAGGATTTTATTAGCAACCTCATTGTCCCCTAGCTGACTCTGCATGTATTTATTGCGGTGGACTCTATCGCAAAAATCGTCGGGAGAATAACTTTCCATGCTGAGAACAGTATGGGGGATGATGAACTCCTCTGAGTCTTCTTTGGTGTTATACGTAACATCAAGATCGTTGTTATCACACCCTGTGAGTGTCATAACAATCATCATGCTAAAAAAGAAAGCAAACCGTTTCATGATTATGTCAGGTGTTCTGGACCCGATGACCGTCCGGACCTGGTCTTTACTGAGTTTCATACAATATACTGATATGTCGGCGTAAATATACAAATAATTGATATTCTTGCAATAACACGACGAGGTTTTTGGGCCAGGTGGGATTTGATGGTACCCGGGAGCATGAGGATATTAATCAGCGGCAGGGCCAGGACGATCACCGACACGGCGTCCGCCCCGATGAACTGCCCCGCCACCATACTGTCTATGGTGCAGTTGAGCTGGATGATGATGCCGGCAAAAATCGCCGCCGCCAAGTAATGCCTCAGCGTATGGCGAATGATATGGGAATTCCGGACCGGCTGCATCTGATGTGGTTAGATTCTTCGTCACGAAGTTACGAAGAATCTGACAAAAACAAGAAAGTCAGCCTATCCGGCTGACCTCGACGTATGATTGCCTGCCGGGCACGCTGGAGGCCGTATTTGTTCCCGGCCCCACTTTCCCAGGGGCAAAATTATCGAACTTGATTCAGGATCTTAACCGTCTTTATTCATTTGCTATAGAGGCATTTTAGGAAATAATGATTAAATTTGTAAGAACCCGTCTCATCGGGAATGAATAGTTATGGAAGACACTGGGAATATCGTTATTTACGAGTCCGAAGGTGGAGATATCCGGCTGGATGTTAGGCTGGAAAGCGAGACCGTATGGCTGACCATTGAGCAAATGTCTTTGCTTTTTGGGAAGTCAAGGTCTACAATAAATGAGCATATCTTGAATGCTTTTCAGCAAGGAGAACTATCAGAGGAGGAATCTATAAGAAAAGTCGGAATTTCCGATTTTTCTACAAAACCAACGAATTACTATAACCTCGATGTCATCATCTCAGTCGGTTACCGTGTTCATTCTATTGCAGGGACCCGTTTCCGTCAGTGGGCCACCAAACGCCTGCATGAGTACATCGTCAAAGGCTTCACGATGGATGACGAACGTCTGAAGCAACTCGGTGGCGGTGGCTATTGGAGAGAACTTCTGAATCGAATCCGGGACATCCGCGCTTCGGAGAAGGTGTTTTATCGGCAAATCTTGGATATCTATGCTACCAGCGTGGACTATGACCCTAAGGCCGATATGTCCATCGAGTTCTTCAAGAAAGTCCAGAACAAGATTCACTATGCCATTCACGGGCAGACGGCCGCAGAAATAATATACTCAAGAGTTGATGCCGAAAAGGAGTTCATGGGATTAACCACTTTCAAAGGAAGTCGTCCTCATCTCTCAGATGCCGTAATAGCGAAGAATTACCTGAATGAGAAAGAATTACGTTCCCTAGGTCAATTGGTCTCCGGTTATCTGGATTTTGCCGAGCGCAAAGCCGAACGCCACGAATTCATGACCATGGCCGACTGGGCAAAGCATCTGGACAATGTCCTTACCATGAACGGCGAACAACTCCTCATTGGCTCTGGCTCCGTCAGCCACCAACAAGCTGTCGAAAAAGCCACAGACGAATACAAGAAATACCAGCAACGCACTTTAAGTGATGTAGAGAAAGCCTATCTCGACACTATCAAAAAGCTGGAAGACAAAACAGAGAAAAAGAGTTGAGGAAACATATAGTCATATTGCTTTTTTTATGCATGGCGACATTCTGTGTCACTTGTCGCGAGCGTGATTCCTGGCCTCCTAAGACAAGCGGGCCGAACCTTCCTGTCCGCTGCTGTGATATCCAGAAGGGAGACAAGGACAAAACGGTCATCGGCTACGTTTTGGTAGACACCTCGGCCGTAAACTGGCTTGTGGATATTTGGATTGAAGGGGCATCGGTCTTCACGCCTGTTTTATCTGATATCCGGAAGACTGAACGGATCCTTCAACAGGCATATCCCTCGATTCAAGAACGCGCATATCACAAAGATGGCCACTTGTTTGAAGACGGCGGCTTGTGAAACTTCGCGAGACAATATGTTTTTATGATAAGCCCAGAGGGAAGGAAGTACGTTTACGTGAATTTCGTACTTCTGCGCTGGGCCGATCTGGAAGATAAGGATCCTCCTGTATATGATCCAGATGATGTGGACTATATTCCGCCCCCTCCATCCCGCCATGCTCTCAGCCGGTTCTGGCTTATCGTTGATGATGGTGGAGATGGCTATTGGAGAGCTATGCTGGACCTGGACAAGAAAGTAGTAGAGCGGTTTTTCATCAATGGGCCATAATGTTTCCCGGGCACACCAGCACCCCATTTTGTTCCCGGCGGGGTGCAGAAACGCCCCATTCTGCACCCCGGGTGCTGTATT
>JBGUVT010000042.1:0-47289 GCA_045220485.1 Anaerovoracaceae bacterium
CGGCAAACCTTGCCAAGAGCATTTCGATCGAGGCAGGCGAGCTTCTGGAGTGCTTTCAGTGGAGCGATACGGACTTTGATATCGGCCACGTGAAGGAAGAGCTGGCGGACGTTCTGGTATACTGCCGCAACATGCTGGATGAGCTCGGACTGGACGAGGATGAGATCATAAACAGCAAGATGGATAAGAACGAGGCGAAGTATCCGGTGGAGCTCGCGAAGGGCAGCGCGGAGAAATACACAGAACTGAAGAAGCGCAAATAGGAAAAAACATGGAAATACTGATAGACATAGCGTTAAACATTCTTCTTATATTTGGAGTCTATATGGTGCGCTGGTGCAGGGTCCATAAAGAAGCGTCTCTGGCTATTTTCATCATAATCGCAATGATTATTGATGTGATATTCATACTTTGGCGGTTTGGAGTTTTACCGAACTGATTGGGAGAGGTAGGTGCGATATGCAATTCATTATTACAGCTTACGACGGGGAGAACATGCTGGACAAAAGGATGGCTGTACGCCCTCAGCATCTTGAAGGAATGGCAGCTCTTGGCGAACACGTGGTATGTGCCGGAGGACTGACAGATGAAGAGGGAAAGCTGAAGGGCTCGGTCCTTGTAGTCGACTTTGAGGACAGAAGCGGAGTTGATGAATACATCAGCAATGAGCCGTATGTCGTAAATCACGTGTGGGAGAAGATCACAGTCGAGCCGATCAATGTAGTTATCATGAACGGTAAGAAGGTCGGAAAGTAAGAGACATGATAAGAGACAAGAAGAGGCAAAAGTACCCGATAAACAAAGAGTTCTTTCCACTCAGTCTGTATACGCCGACTATCAGTCCCAAAAGCATTGAACGGGTGAATAGTCTGTACAGGTTTCCTAAGTCACTGTATAAGGACCCTTCGCTGAATATTACAACAGTGAAGATCCCTGGATACATGGATGGTGAGATTGAGCTGATGCTTTTCATGCCTGTTGGCATTGAGAAGCCTGCTCCGTGCTTCTATTTCATCCATGGGGGCGGATTCGTATTCGAAGCGACCTCGACACACTACAGGCGGGCTGCCAACTTTGCAAAGGATGGCGACTGCATCGTGGCGTTTGTAAAATACAGGCAGGGACCGGCTTTCACGTTCCCTTATCCGCAGGAGGACTGCTTCGCGGCTCTGGTGTGGCTGCATGAGCATGCCGCGGAGATAGGCATAGACCCGGATAAGATCGGAATAGGCGGAGACAGCGCAGGTGGAACTTTAGCTGTAACATCCTGCCTGATGGCACGCGACAGGGGCACGGATATAAAGCCGGTGTTCCAGCTGCTCATTTATCCGTTCCTCGACAGACGGGGAGGCGAATCCTACCGTAAATACACGGATACACCTGTCTGGAATTCAACCCTGTCCAAACAGGTGAATGCGATCATAGATCCGCATCCTGAGGAAATACCTCTGGCATACAGGTCGCCTGTCGAAGCGGACAGTCTGGAAGGGCTGCCTCAGGCATATATCGAGGTAGCGGAATTTGACGCTTTGCGGGATGACGGCATACTGTACAGCAAGCTCCTGCAGGAGGTCGGTATAGACGTGGAATTCCACGATACGCAAGGCACGATGCACGGATATGATTATGTTCTGAATGCGCCTACGACTCTTTTGATGCAGGTGCTGAGAATTGAATACATGAAGAGGAAATACAGCGAATACTGATGGCGAAAAATAGCGAAATGAGCAATCTGATAACGCGGACAACTGAACTTGCGATGTCGGTGACACTGACATATATAAAGCTAGGTGATACTGTTGTTGACGCCACCTGCGGGACCGGGCAGGATACTGTTGTGCTTGCGCGCGCAGTAGGGAGCGGGGGCAGTGTCTATGCCTTTGACATCCAGAAGAGCGCGCATCTGCTGACAGAAGCCCGCCTTAAATCGCACGGAATCGCCAATGTGCATCTGGTGAAGCAGTCATTTGTTTCGATGAGCGAGCATATACCTGAGAGAAGCGCCGCCGCTGTAGTATTCAATCTGGGCTATCTGCCCGGCGGCGATCACAGCATCACAACTACTGCAGATTCGACTCTTGAAGGTCTTGAGGTGGCTCTCAGAACCATCAGACCGGGCGGAGTAGTGACTGTAGTCATGTACGATGGTCATGAAAAAGGGGCAGAGGAGAAACAGGCGGTACTCGAGTGGGCGGAAGCTCTCGATCAGAAGAAGTACCACGTGGCATATGTGAGCCTGCTCAATCAGAAAAACCATCCGCCTGAGATCCTTTGGATAACAAAGAAATAAAACAGCTATAAACCGCTATAAACAGCAAATTGTAAAATAAAGCAAAAACAAACAGCAAAAAACCGCAAAAATAGATAATTAACTATCACAATAATTATTAACTAACGGAGGTCACAGTATGTTCGGATCACTAGCCGCAACGGCAGGCTCTTTTGAATCAAGACTCGCACTGTATATCGTAGGCGGAGTCATTGCACTTGTCATTATAAACCTGCTTCTGGACGGTATCAGAAGGTATATCAGAGGCCTTGATTCAGCAGCACTCGGAGCACTGCTCATCTTTCTGGGCTATAAAGCTTCTGAGCTCAAGCTCGTCAGCGTTCTGGCCAATCTTCTGTATCTTGTCGGAGGCACGCTCTTTGCAGTCGGAGTACTCGTATTTGTCTTAATGATGATTATCAAGCGGAAGCGTGCTGTCAAGAGAAGCGGACCTCCGATGCCTAAGGATAAGACTCCAAAAGAACCTAAGTCTGAAGAGTCAAAACCTGAAGAAAATCAGACTGAAGAGCCGAAACACGCAGAACCAAAGACTGAAGAGCCTAAGCATGCAGCAAAAGTGAAAAGTTAAAGAGGGAAAGCAATGAAGATTCTGGTACTTGAAAGCAGCGGGAACATCAGAGGCTCCTCAAACATGCTCGCGGATGAATTCATTCGCGGAGCTGAAGAGAACGGTCATGAAGTTACCGTTTATAACGTTATAAGAAAGAACATCAAGCCATGCCTGGGATGCGGCAACTGTGGCATGTCCGGAATGTGCGTCCTGCAGGATGACTATGAGAATGAGCTTAAGCCGCTTATTATAGGTTGCGACATGATCGTCTTTGTAATGCCTGTGTATTACTACAACTGGCCGGCACCTCTTAAGGCGTGCGTGGACCGCTTCTACAGCTTCACGATGGAGCTGACGGCGATGCATAAGAAGGCAGCATTTCTTACCGTCGCGTGGGATGACACTGACACTGTTTTCGACATCCCGAAGGCGTATTACAGGCAGGTCTGCAATTACATGCAGTTTGAGGACTGCGGAATGGTGCTCGGCAGGGCATGCGGAACTCCGTCCATGACCAGAAGCAGCATCTATCCGAAGCAGGCATACGAACTGGGAAAAAGTATTTAGAACAGATCATTCGGATCAAAAAGTGTATTGACCGGATCCTTTGGATCGTCATGTAGTCAGGTAAAAGGGGGAAAGAGACTATGAAAATCAATGTAAACGGGATCGAGATGTACTATGAAAAGTATGGCGAGGGAAGACCGCTTATTCTGGTGCATGGCAACAGCATGGATCACACAGTGTTCAAGGATTCCATCTGGCTTCTCAGAAGGCATTTTGCAGTGTATGCCGTAGACTCGCGCGGTCACGGGCTTAGCTCAAAGGTCGACGAACTGCATTATTCGGACATGGCGGATGACATGGTAGCTTTCATGGACCAGCTCGACCTTAGAGACGTTGTGTACTTCGGTCACAGCGACGGGGCTATAATCGGGCTCCTCACGGCCATGAGGACAGACAGGATAGGTCTGCTGCTTCCGGGAAGTGCCAACCTGACGCCGGAGGGAGTCGCTCCATGGCTCAGGGCAGGAGTCAAAGCAATATATTCATTCACCAAAGATCCGAAGATGCTGATGATGCTGACAGAGCCGAACATCACTCCTGAGGAGCTCGCGACGATCAAAGTGCCGACAGTAGTAATTGCCGGCAGCAAGGATATTGTTGCTGAGAAGGATACCAGGCTAATTGCCGAGTCCATACCTGGCGCAAAACTGCGCTTACTGGAGGGTGAAGGTCATATCAGCTACGCTACAACCGGGAGCCATCTTGCGGATATCATAATGGAAGAGGCGGGCATCAGAGAGCCGGGCGCCGGCGGAACGCTTACAGGCCCTCAGAAGAAGATCCTTAAGGCGGCTCAGCAGGGAGAGGTTGACGCCGTATACATGTATGAGAAACTGGCGGAAGTCGTAGATGATCCTGATGACAAAGAGGCATTCCTGAGACTTGCAGGAGACGAGGCAAGGCATGCTGAAGTTTTCTTCCGCTATACCGGGCAGACCGTTAAGGCCAATCCAACCAAGGGCATAGTAGTTCCGGCAATGTACAAGACTCTTGGTAAAGAGAAGGTTTATCCGATCATCGCAAAGGGTGAATACGAAGCAGCTGAAAAGTATAAAAATATAATTGCGGATTTTCCTGAGGTGGAGACGGTCATGAATGACGAGGTTCATCACGGGGACGCTGTAATGGGTCTGCTGAAATAGAGACGAATATCAGATGGAGTGCAAAGCAGTCTGAGAATACATAGATAACAAGCTGAGCGGGATCATTCGCGAGTGGTAAGTGCAGAAAACGCATAGGGGACAGAGATGTATACGAACGGGGATCTTATAAAGGACTGCCTGGATCTTTTCAGGAAGACTGAAGGCAATAAAGTAGACATTCCTGGCATCGGCGAGACGGTGATTTACGAGGAACCGATCTTCGGCTTTGCGTCCGCAAAGGATGAGATCTTCGAGATATTCAGACGCAAGGAAGTCATTGGCTCAAACTATTTAGGACCGTTTCAATGGCTGCCGAAGGCAAAGTCAGTAATGGCTTTGTTTTTGCCGTTCTCGGAGGCAGTACGCTCGAGCAACAAGGCTGATAAGACAGACCCGTCTAAGGAATGGCTTTACGCCAGAATAGAAGGACAGGAATTCATCAGCAAATACACAGGCGCGATCATGAAGATGCTCGGGGATAAGGGCATCAATGCCTGTGTGCCTGCGCTAGATGAAAGGTTCGATGTCAGGATAGAGAAAACGATAAAAAACCTGAAACCGGATTTCCATGCGGACAGCAAGTGGTCGGAAAGACATGCGGCTTATGCCTGCGGGCTCGGCACATTCGGCTTGTCCAGAGGTATGATCACCGAGAAAGGAATGGCAGGGCGCTTCGCCAGTATCATTATTGCGGCCGAGTTCGAACCGACCCCGAGGAAGTACACGGGCATTGATGACTACTGCATCAAATGCGGCGTATGCGCCAAAAACTGCCCGGTTAAAGCCATATCTCTGAAGCACGGCAAGAACAACCTGAAATGCCATTTGCATGTTCAGAAAATGAAGAAGAAATACTCGCCGCGATATGGCTGCGGCAAGTGCCAGGTAGGAGTGCCGTGCGAGTACCGCTCACCGGCCAAAATGTAAGATGGAAAGGAATAAACTCCGAAAATATGTGAATATTTTCCTCGTAATCGCGGTGCTTGGCTCGTGGATCGCTATTTTCGTCTCCGCATCGGGAACATTGATGCAGAACGGCTTAAACAGCATGAAATACTTCACCGTGCTCTCGAACCTGCTGGAAGGATTCGCATCTATCGTATGGCTGGTCAGCTCACGCAAAAACGGCAAGGCGAGCTCCCGCGCAGAATTGCTCAAATATATAGCAGCTGCAGCAGTCGGCCTTACTTGCGTAGTAGTGCTGACATTCCTTGGGCCGCTTTACGGCTATCCGGCTATGTTTAAGGGAGGAAGCCTTTTCATGCACCTCCTGACGCCACTCATCGCTATTGCAGAGATCATTTTTCTTTCAGACGTCACATACACGCGCAAAGACAACAGGCTGGTGATGTTATCGCCGCTGATATATGGAGCCTTTTATCTTGGCAATAACGTAATCAACGGCATAGGGGAGTGGCCGGACACGAACGACTGGTATCTGTTCCTGACATGGGGCTATCCGGTCGGAATATTCATATTTGCAGTGATCTGCGTCGTTATCTGGCTACTGGGCCTGGCAATGCGCAAACTTCACAGAAGCTGAAGTATGAGTTCCGGCAACTGTTTGGATCAGAATTGAAATTACCACCAAAACATCATTAGGTTTGCCAATGGAACCAGTAATAGGATTACCACCGAGATCGTCGCAAAAGACGGTCTTTTTTACTTGAAAGGTAAACGGTAAACCATCCGTGCGTAGCGGGTCCGTCGCCGAAATGAGATAATCCATACTGAAGTCTAAGAGAGTCAAAAAGGTCGAAAAAGTCTAAATCAGTCTATTAGACCAAATTGGGCCAATTGTAACAGACCGGAAAGGAAGCAGTATGGATACACAGCTAGTAGCAACACAGATGCGGCATAGGTCATGGATGGAGGACTATGCCCGCCAGCAGGAAAGCGGACTCACAGTAAGGCAGTGGTGCCAGGAGAACGGAATATTGCCAAAGACGTTCTACTACAGACTCAGGGTGCTTAGGGAAGAAGCCTGCAGCCTCATGAACCTTGAACCGAATAAAGCAGAGGTCAAGGCAGCTCCGGAGTTTGTAAGAGTCGATCTGCCTCGCTCGACCGGAAAAAGCTCAGGGATAAACATCAAACTCGAAAGTGCCGAGATCAGCATCTCTCCTGACGCAAGCAACGAGCATGTGCGGATGGTACTGGAGGCGATAGCACATGCTTAGGGAAGCATCGTTCAATGAGATATACATAGCATGCGGCTATACGGATCTGCGCAAAGGGATCGACGGCCTTGCCGCCTGGATACAGCAGCAGTTCGATCTTAATCCGCACAGAACAGGAGCGATCTTTCTGTTCTGCGGAAGGAAGACCGACAGGATCAAAGCCCTTGTATGGGAGGGAGACGGCTTTCTCCTGTTGTACAAACGAGCAGCTGAAGGCAGGTTCAAGTGGCCGAGGAAGAGTTCTGAACTGAAGGATCTTACGCCTGAGCAGCTGTGCCGGCTGCTTGACGGCTTTACGATCGACCCCGGGATCAGGCATATCCCGGCACCCGAATATGCTCTCTGAAAAGCCTGAGATCTCAAAGGAAAACAGAGCTTTTCTTTTGCTGAAAGACTTTTTTTGTTACTCGAATCAAGGTATAATTTGAGTATGAAAGAGACGATCAGCAGAGAAGAATTCAATAATATGGATCGCGAAGTCCTGTACACCCTGTTCACAGGGATGCAGGAACAGCTGAGAAGATCGGATGAGACGATCGATGCACTCAAAGTGACCGTAGATAAGCTGAACGAACAGCTTAAGATCCTTAACGGCAGGATGTTCGGCAAGTCTACAGAGAAGAGCCTTGCACCGAGCGATCAGCTGAGCATCTACGACTTCGGATTCAATGAGGCTGAGGCCACGGTCCAGGGCAAGCTCATCAATGAGCCTGAGATGAAGACCGTGATCGTCCACAGAAAGAAGCGCAAAGGCAAGCGTGATGAAGACCTTGAGGGCTTCGAAGCTATCACTGTTGATCATGGACTGAGCGATGAAGAACTCACAGAAAAGTTTCCTGAGGGCTGGTATGAGCTTGACGATGAAGTGTACAGGAAGCTCGAAGTGGAGCCTGCTGTATTTACAGTAGTCGAGCATCACATCAAGGTATACAAGGGCAAGGATGGAAAGATCGTCAAAGGAAGACATCCTAAGGAGATGCTCAGCAACAGCATAGCTACACCTTCTCTGGCTGCACTCATCATGAATGGCAAGTATGTGAATGCAGTACCTCTGTACAGACAGGAGCAGGAATTCGCACGGAACGATGTGAACATCTCCCGTCAGGTGATGGCGAACTGGATGATCACGACGTCCGAGAGATACCTGTCACTGATCTATGACCGGCTCAAGGCAGAGATCCTAAAAAGCCGTGTGGCGCATGCGGACGAGACCCCAGTACAGGTCACAAAGGATGGCCGCGAAGGTACTCATAAGAGTTACATGTGGGTGTACCGTACCGGCAGCATGTGCAAGGCAAACGCAGCGATCGTCTATGACTACCGGAAGACACGAAACGCAGATGCACCGAGAGCGTTCCTTGAAGGCTTCAAGGGCAAGCTGGTATGCGATGGATACCAGGTATACCACACTCTCGAGAATGATTCCGGAACGGACTTCACGGTGGCAGGCTGCTGGATCCATGCAAGAAGACCATTCGCCGATGTGATCAAGAGCCTGGGACCGGACAAGGCAGCCGGCACACTGGCTTATGAAGCATATGTGCAGATCCAGAACATATACCACACAGACAATGCACTGAAGAAGCTGCCTCCTTCTGATCGAAAGAAGAAGCGAAAGAAACTGGTGAAGCCGCTGGTCGATGAGTTCTTCGATTGGGCGAAAAAGGCACAGTATGCTGCCGCCGGAAGCGATAAAACAAGGAAAGGAATCCAGTACTGCCTGAATCAGGAGAAGTATTTGCGTGCCTTCCTTGATGATCCGGCTATCCCGCTGGATAACAACATAGCTGAGCAGGCAATCAGACCTTTCTGTGTAGGCAGAAATAACTGGAAACTGATCGATACGATCAATGGAGCCAATGCCAGTGCGATCATATACAGCATAGTCGAGACAGCTAAGGCTAACGATCTTAATATATACAAATATCTCAAATACCTGCTTACGGAGATCCCGCAGCACATGGACGATACCGACACGGATTTCATCGAAGACCTGTTGCCTTGGTCCAAGTCCCTGCCACCGGATTGCCGTAAGAAAAAGGCATCAAATTAACACTCAAGCCCGATGCTGCAGAAAGCGTCGGGCTTTTGTAAGCTAAGGACGGATAGTTTACCGTTTACTTATCATTAGTGCTCGGAAGAGATTCAAATAAAAACCACAAAATGACAGCTTTCGTAATATAAAAATAAAAACTACGTAGCTAAAATAATATACTAGCGGTCCCTGCAGAAGTGAATCGTATTTTTACGAAACAGGTCGCTTTGAGGTACAGGTCTAATATGTATAATTGTGATCTAAAACATATTCCTGAACTTTTTAATATTGAAGGCGCTGTTCTGAGCATAACGCCTCTGGGGAATGGGCATATCAATGACACATATCTTGTTGTGACTGATTCCGGCAGATACATTCTTCAGAGAATCAACACGCACGTTTTCAAGTCACCTGATCAGCTCATGCATAACATCAAGGCTGTGACAGACTATATGCACAGCCGCATACAGGTGATCACGACCAGCGAGGGAGGCCTTTGTGCTGTAACTCCGGACGGGCACTGGCGCATGATGACATATATCGAGAATTCATATACATGCGAACGTGTTGAAAGCCCGGAGCAGTTCTGCGAGATAGGTAGGGCATACGGATCATTCATACAGGATCTGGCAGGGTTCCCTGCGGAGAATCTCTACGAGACTATAGAAGGGTTCCACGATACAAGGCGCAGGTTTGAACAGCTTATGCAGGCGTGTGAGGCGGATCCGTTCGGGCGGAAGCATACGGCACTGGCGGAACTGCGTTTTGCCTGCGAGCGCGAGAAGGATACAGACGTGCTGAATGACTGCGTCAGGCGGGGCGAGATACCTGTTAGGGTCACGCATAATGACACTAAGATCAACAATGTACTTCTTGACAGGGACACGGGCAAAGCCATCTGTGTGATCGACCTTGATACTGTGATGCCGGGTCTGGCAGTCAATGATTTCGGTGACGCCATAAGATCGGGTGCTTCAACAGGCAAAGAGGACGAAGGTGATCTTGAGCAGGTAAAGCTCGACCTGGATCTGTACAGGAGCTATGCTGCAGGGTTCATTGCCGGATGCCCGGACCTGACGGAGAAAGAGATAGAATTGATGCCGGTCGGAGCCAGACTTATGGCGCTCGAGTGCGGGATCAGGTTCCTGACAGACTATATCGAGGGGGACCACTATTTCAAGACAGTGTATCCGGAGCACAATCTGATAAGATGCAGGGCGCAGTTTCGCCTGGTACAGGAAATGGAAGAACACTGGAAAGAGATGCAGGCAACGAAGATCGACAGATTTGCAAAATGAAATTAAGAAAGACCTCGTATTTTATAAATATTGATAGCCAGGCAGCTGAATCCGGCAGGCTCGCCGGCAAGCGGCTGGCAGTACTTACGGATTTTCATAACAGAGACCATGAGGCTGTCCTTGATATACTGAGGAACGATACTCCCGATGCGATAATGATTCCCGGTGATCTTATGCTGGGATACTTCCCTGAAGGCGAAGAGTATATTATCGACAGAAATCAGAACGTAATACCTCTTCTGGAAGGCTGTTGTGAGATCGCGCCAACGTATATGTCTGTCGGAAATCATGAGTGCCTGCTCTGCAGTGACGACTTTGACAGAATGCATGCAACCGGTGCAATAATACTGAACAATGAATGGGCAGAGCTTTCAGAGGGAATACTAATAGGCGGACTGACATCAGACTATGCGATCAGCTATAACAAGTTCCGCGACGAGTACAACAGTCAGAACGGCACGGAAGGATATGCGAGATATCCATATCGCAAAAAACAGAAGTTTGTCAGCAAATATCCGACTGATAGCAAATGGTTGGATGATTTCGAACAGGCAGACGGATACAGGATACTGCTCAGCCATCATCCGGAATACTGGAGTCTGAGGGACCCGATGCTTAAAGACAGAAGAATCGATCTTGTGCTGTCAGGACATGCTCACGGCGGACAGGTGAGATTCATGGGCCGTGGAATCATTGCTCCGGGGCAGGGCTGGTTTCCAAAATACACCAGCGATGTTCATCAGGGACCGTACGGCAGCATGATTGTCTCCAGAGGACTCAGTAATCCGTACAAGTTAGTACCGAGACTGGGCAATCCGTGTGAAGTAGTTTATGTACATTTCGTGAGCAGTGAAAAGTAAGAAGGTTTATCATGGCAGAGAATACTCAATACTGGAATCAGCTGATCTCTAAGGGGATTCGTCTTCTGCAGGAGCAGAATAATGACGCAGCAGCTTCTGTACTTAAACAAGCAGCTTTTGACGTTGAGCATACCTATCATGACAGTTGGCGTTGGGGGACAGACTACTGGGAGCTTGTTTTATATCTTAAGCGCGGTGACTATACGGCTTTGGGAGATAGGAAAGAGCAGATCGAAAAAGATATTATGTCTGCGCTGGTAACTCTTCAGAAAGGATCCAGAGACCTCCTCTCAACTGTGTCGATCCGTCAGGCTGTTGAACAGGACATAGAGTGGACAGAGCTCCTACCGTTTCAGAAAGCAGCAGAAGACGCGGAGCTATTCATACGCGAGGAAAGATATGACTTTGCCTTTGATCGTATTCATACTGCTTTTTCTGATTATGTCAGGCATATTCTCACAAAACACAGCGTACATATAGAAACAGAGGACAGCTTGCCAACGTTGCTCACGAAACTTCAAGGATATTACTGCTCACACATACAGCCGACAGATACGGGAGACAGAATCAAAACCATACTTCAAAGCACAGGAGAGATCATTAATACGATAAGTGAATCGAAAGGCAATAATGCGGCGGCTCATCATAACGGGCAACTGATCGAAAAAAGAGAAGCGCTGCTTGCTGTAGGTCTGATAAATTCAATCGTGGATTATATTGATGATGTTGAAAATGAGCTGCCATAAGATGTAATGAATATAGATGGGGACAGGATGAAAGAAATGAAGAACTACAAATTTTATGGCTGGAAGACAGCGGACATCAAAGACTCTCTTGGAAGGACGCCAAGAGACTATTATGACATCCTCTCTGAAATATGGTGTGCTGAAACCTGTGCTCCAAGAATGCGTGAAAACTGGAGCCCTGAAAACAAAACGCTTGGACAGTGCTCGATTACCGCATTTCTGATGCAGGACATTTATGGCGGTAAGGTCTACGGCATTTTAAGACCGGGCGGAAACTATCATTGCTTCAATGATGTTGGTGGTTGTGTATTCGATCTGACCAGTGAGCAGTTTGGTGATGAACGTCTTGATTATTCAGACTGCCCGGAACAGTTCAGGGAAGTTCATTTTGCTAAAGAAGAAAAGAAACAGCGATATGAATACTTACGGACAAAACTGATGGAAAGACTAGGTTTGTAAGATAGATTTCTTTTCGATTGAAAAGAGAAAAGTGCTTGTAATTATAGGACTAAACGGAGTGAAGAAATCATACGAGACCGCGCATTTCCCGCCCATCAAAGAACTCATCGACCAGCGGCTTTACTAGTTTATTAAATAATACTAGACTATTTTTTTTCTGTTATGTTATTATGCTATTTAGTTCACGAAAATAAAGGATAGCATCGTTCATGAACAAACAGGAACTAGATATTTTAAAAACAATAGTTGATAATTCATATACAAATCAGCGCATCATCTCTGAAATCTCAGGTCATAGTCTTGGTGTGGTAAACAAATCAATGAAGCGATTGACCACACAGGGATACCTTGATGAGCACGCACAGCTCACACAACGGGCTATGGAGCTGCTACAGTCGCGGGCACCCCGAAATGCCATTATACTAGCGGCAGGACTTGGTATGCGTATGGTTCCAATTAATATGAGCACACCGAAGGCATTTCTGGAGGTGAACGGAGAAAGGCTGATAGAGCGTCTTATTACGCAGCTTCATGAGGCAGGTGTAGAAGACATCACGGTTGTGGTCGGATTTATGAAGGATCAATTTGAATACCTAATAGACGAGTATGGAGTGAAGCTTTCATATGCTGCTAATTACGCATCTACTAACAACTTGCATTCTCTTGCTACGGTATCCAGCAGAATTGGCAACACCTATATTCTCCCGTGCGACATATGGTGCAGCAGCAATCCTTTTCACTGTTATGAGTTCTATTCATGGTACATGGTCTCAGACCAGTTGACTAAGGATTCCGGAGTAAGGGTCAACCGAAAGATGGAGCTTGTAAAAGTGTCATCAAAAACTAATGGCAATGGGATGATAGGAATCAGCTATTTGACTGGCTTAGAGGCGGAGACTGTAAGAGAAAGGGTAAAAAAATATACAACAGATCCTACTTACGATAATGAGTTCTGGGAAGAGACCCTTTACACGAACGATCGCATGATAGTATGGGCAAAGATAGTTAACGCATCTGATGTTGTTGAGATCAATACATATGAGCAGCTACGTGACTTTGACTCAGGGTCAGGCCAGCTTCGCTCAGAAGCAATCAAAGTGATTTGCACAGAGCTTGAGTGTCATGAGGACGAAATCGTAGATATCAGCACCCTTAAAAAAGGTCTGACTAACCGATCGTTCCTGTTCAGTGTAAGCAGAGGCAAAATGGCTGGCAAATATATCATGCGCATCCCAGATGATACAACGAATACGTTGGTTGACCGGAGAGCAGAAGCTGATGTGTACGGGTTAATCAAAGGTCTTGGATTCTGTGATGATCCAATCTACATAAATCCAGATAACGGCTATAAGATTACAAGGTTTATAGAGAATGCGCGCTGCTGTAACCCACAGAACGAGGATGATCTAAAGCGCTGTATGGAGAAGCTGAGAAAGATACATGGTTTCAGGGTTAATGAAAAGCCGCTTACTGTAGCGCATACCTTTGACTTTATAGAGAGAATAGACTTTTACGAAAGTCTTTGGAATGGACATCCATCCGTATATCGTGACTATGAGAAGACAAAGGCCAACTGCAAGCGTCTAATGTTGTTTATCGAGAATCACAGAGCTGAGATGCAGCTTACTCACATTGATGCAGTACCCGATAATTTCCTACTTGATCCTGATGTTGAAGGAGAACTGAGCATACAGCTTACCGACTGGGAGTATTCGGGAATGCAGGATCCTCATACAGATATCGCCATGTTCTGCATATACTCGATGTTTGGAAAGGAGCAGATAGATAGACTTATCGATATTTATTTTGAAGAAGGCGGCTGTGATAAAACGACTAGAGCAAAGATATATGCATATATTTCTGTTTGCGGTTTGTTATGGTCTAACTGGTGTGAGTACGAGAGAACCCTGGGTGTGGAGTTTGGAGAATATAGCCTATATCAGTACCGCTATGCTAAGGATTTCTACCGTTATGCCACAGAATTGATGAACGAGATAGGCGAACCGTTGAAAGGAGAGGCTTAAATTGAAAGTAGATAATGCAATCATTATGGCTGCCGGAACGAGTTCCCGCTTTGCACCTCTGTCATATGAGAAGCACAAGGCTATGACAGAGGTCAAAGGTGAAATCCTTATTGAGCGGCAAATAGAGCAGTTAAAAAAAGCGTATGTACCTGAGATATATATCGTCACAGGTTATAAAGCAGAGCAGTTTGAATATCTAGTGGGCAAATATGGTGTTAAACTTATCCACAATCCTGACTATTTAACGAGGAATAACAATTCATCAATCTGGGCTGCAAAGGATTTCCTTAAAAACAGCTATATATGTTCTGCTGATAACTACTTTGCCTCAAATCCATTTGAGGCGGAGGTTAATGGCGCATATTACGCAGCTGAATATGCTGATGGCCATACGGCAGAATGGTGTTTGACAGAGGATAAAGACGGGTTTATCGACTCTGTGACCATTGGCGGCGAGAATGCCTGGTATATGCTCGGTCATACGTTCTGGAGCGAAGAATTTTCCTCGCAGTTTTGCGCCATACTTGAAACTGAATATGAGTTGCCAGAGACTGTAGACAAGCTCTGGGAGAAGATATATATGGAGCACTTGGACGTGCTCAAAATGAGGATAAGGAAGTATGCTCCAGGAGTCATATATGAGTTTGACACAATGGATGAACTAAGAGAGTTCGATACAAGCTACGTTTCGGACACGCGATCAACGATAATCAAAAGCATTGCAGCACAAATCGGAACTACCGAAGATCAGATACTCCATATCAGATCTCTTAAAAGCAACACTACTGCGGCGACAGGCTTTGAATTTGACTGCGGAGCTAATCACTACAGCTATCTATATGAAACAGATAAACTTAAAAAGGAGAAGTAATAATGGCAGACTTTGTAAGAGAAATTGAAGCAGCAGATATTCCCAGACTACATGATTTGATGAATCTCGTTTTTGAAGACGGTAACTGGAAAGATATCCAACGTCTTGGCGGTATGACAAACCATTCCTACAAGATCACAAGAGAAGACGGAGAGGAATACCTTGTAAGGCTTCCTGGAGAGGGAACTGAGGACATGATAGACCGTACTGATGAAAGAAAGAGTACTGAGCTCGGTTGTAGCCTTGGAATTGACTCTCCACTTCTGTTCTTTGGAGATGATGGACACAAAGTCATGAAGTTTATCAGTGACCCGCAGCCTATGAGTGATGAGGTGATGCGCAAAAGGGACATTTTGCACCAGGCAGCGGAGATATTCCATAAACTTCATACCTGTGGTGTGGATACGGGTGTGCGTTTTGAAGTCTTCGAAATGGCTGATCTGTATGAGAAAATAATTACCGATGGCGGAGTAGCATTTTACGATGATTACGATGAGGTCAAACAAACCGTAATGGATATCAAGGCGGAAGTAGATAAAGACGGTGAAGCACCAAGAGTCCCTTGTCATAACGACTCTCTGGTAGATAACTGGATCTTGGACGGAAATGGAAGACTCTGGCTGGTCGACTGGGAATACAGTGGAATGAACGAGGCGATGTGGGATCTTTCTTGTCTTTCGATTGAAGCTAACTATGGTACTGAAGAAGATGACGAACTATTGAAAGCCTACTATGGAATAGAAGGCAGAGAAGCGGGTGTTGAGGAAAAGAAACGCTTTATCGCAGCCAAAATGTATGTCGATTATCTTTGGACTTTGTGGGGACTCACTCGTGTGCCGTTTGATGGAGAATTTATGCAGGAGTATGCAGATGGGCGCTACATACGCCTGAAAAACAACATAGAAGCATATAAAAAGCTTAAGTAAGCAAGGAGGTTATATAAAATGTTAGCTGGTATTATCGCAGGAATGACCTGGGCGATTGAAACTACAATTATAGGCATAGCTTTGGCCATGACCCCCTTTGTAAGTACAGATCAGGCAATATTTCTTGCTCCGTTTGTGAGTACCTTTATACACGATGCGTTTTCCGCAATATGGGCCTGCATTTATAACGGCATCCGTGGAAATTTGCCAAGTGTTGTAAAAGCACTTAAGACAAGGAGTGGGCGCTTTGTATCACTGGCAGCCATCATAGGCGGACCAGTTGGAATGACGGGATATGTTCTGTCTGTAGCCAACATGGGAGCGTCAATTGGAGCAGTAGCAAGTGCGATTTTCCCTGCTATTGGAGCTGTGTTGGCATATATCTTCCTGAAGGAAAAAATGCAGTGGTACAGATGGATATTTCTTATTCTCAGTTTGATTGGCGTATACGGGCTTTCTTACAGCCCAGAGATTGAAATCAGAAACTTTGCACTTGGATTTGTCGGGACATTGATGTGTGCTTTCGGCTGGGGAATTGAAGCCGTTATTATAGCTAAATGCGTACAGGATGATGCCGTGACTGATGAGATTGCTCTTCAAATCAGGCAGACCACAAGCGCACTTGTTTACGGTATAGTTCTGCTCCCTATACTTAAGGGATGGGGCTTCACTATCAGTCTCTTCAGCGGTACGGGCAAACTGATTCCGACCATTGCACTCGCAGCATTATTTGCAACAGTATCTTATTTGTTCTATTACAAGGCGATCAGCCAGATAGGCGCTTCGAAGTCTATGGCTTTGAATGTTTCGTATTCGGCATGGGCTGTCATCATAAGTATCGTATTCTTAGGAAACAGAAGCCTGTTGAATCCGATAACAATACTCTGCACACTGGCAGTCATTATTTTTGGTATCCTTGCAGCGGCAGACTATAAGGAGCTGTTTTCTAAAGAATGATGTGGCAGAACATCATGACGGGCAAATGATCGAAAAAAGAGAAGCACAGCTTGCTGTAAGCCTGATAAACTCAATCGTGGATTATATTGACGATATCGAAAGCGAGTTGCCATAAGACGTAAGGATGGTGTCGGGAACTGGGACAAAAGGAAAGAAATGAAGGGGGCAAAACTAGATACTGCCAAAATCCATATTATTATCACCTTGGCGGTGATGGTATTCATATTTATACATTCAGCGATGTCTGGTGATGTCTCGGGAAGTGAGAGCCGTTTTTTCGCTGAGATCCTCTCTTCTATAACCGGTATCAGTTTTCAGGTAGCGCACTTCATTGTACGTAAAGCTGCTCACTTTACAGAGTTTGCAATACTCGGCATATGCCTGACCGTGAACTTCAATGACTATAAGTCAAAGAACGAGTTGATCAAAACTGACAAGACTCCGGCAAAGAATGTTCTAATAAGGCATCCTCGTTTGGCGTCATGGATCGCGGGCACACTATATGCCTGCACTGATGAGTTCCATCAGCTCTTTGTTGAAGGCAGAAGCTGTGAGTTTAGAGATGTATGTATCGATTCAGCAGGGGTCATACTTGGAATCGCAATAGCTGTAATCGTAAAAGCATTGAAATCAAGGAAAGCTGTCAGTTAGAAAAAGTGACAATACTGACTAGTAAAAAAAAGTGACAATACTGACTAGTAAAAAAGATGAAAGCAGACCAGACATGTCTGCTTTTTCTTATGCCTACGTTTTCCCATTTTCATTTTGTATTTTTAAGAAACATTCTTTCAAGAACGTTTTTGTTGAAAGTCTATTTACAACTAAATGATAAATTGGAAGCAATAACCAGTTGACGATATAGAGGTGTCTGACATGAATAAAAACTCAAATAACGTAGCAGCGGCAGTTATAGCATTTTTAGGCATTATTACGGTACTTGTGGTATTCAAGGAAGATCTTGATATAGCAAAGAATAGTAGCCAACCGATATTTCTCATAATAGATCTTGTATATATAGCCGCATGTGGTGTGTCCGGATATGCTTTGCTGAACTCCAGAAATGATTTGTTGAATATAGGTTCATTTATTGCTGCAGGGGGAGCCGCATTAAAGGTTATAAAGATATTCAAATGGGTTAGCAGTAATTACAGTTACAATGGCGGAACATATGATGGCATGGGGTGGCATCTTTTATATCTGTTTGGAGAGATAGCAGGCACAGCCGCATTTATTATGTTTGGAATGCTGCTTACAAAGAAGTATGAGGAAAAACTAAAAGATAAAGAAAATGTGATTATTGGGTTGCTGGCAACAAGTGGCATTATACAACTCGTATATCCGTTTCGGTTTTTCAACACATACACATATAACAGAGCGGATTTTTTTAAGGACTATCTTACAGGGTATTCTAGTATCACCTCATTTGTATTCCTTATAGGAGCTTTCATTTTCATTCTGTATACGATGATGCAGTTAAAAGGGGTTCAGATGCAGGTAGCGCAAAATTCAGAAGCGGTTGTTTCTGTACCGATTCAGAACCCTTCAGGAGTAACTGTTGGTCAGGAAGGTCAAGCTTTCAACAATAGACAGTTGCAGACTGCAGAGTCGGCATACGAAGCGAATGAACAGAACAATCTGGAATTATTGAGAAAATATAAAGAACTGCTTGATGCAGAAATCATAACACAAGAAGAATTTAACGAGCGAAAGCAGCAATTATTGAACTTATAGAGAACGTTAAAGATTGGAAATGGATAAGGAGGAAATCATGGATTCTTTTGAAAAACTTAAACAGACTAAAGCATTGCTCGATCAGGGTGTTATTTCGGAAGAAGAGTATCAGAGGCTGAAAGAGAAGCTGATGCTTGAAATCGAACAAGGTCATAAAGCAGCACCTAAGGAGCAGCCGGTAAATAACGCACAGCCTGCAGAAAGCCAGGGGACTGTTAACACAGCGCCACCTCAGGGATCTTATACTGTTCAGCCTGCAGTCATTTCTCAGGAGGGAGCTTCAACAGGGATGAAGGTGCTGAGTTTCCTGATTCCTCTGGTAGGACTTATTTTATTCCTCGTTAATCAGAACACTAAGCCGGTTGAGGCAAAAGATGAATTAAAGTGGGCTGCTATAGGATTTGGAATAGGAGTACTGTGTTATGTATTGATGGTGGGCTGCGCAGCGTCATCATACTATTAAGCTAATACAGGCAAATAATTAGGGAGGCTACCGGATGGACGAGTATACTGCTCTTTTGCAATACAAAGAATTGCTTGATGAAGGAATAATAACTGAGGAGGAGTTTGAAAAGAAAAAGCGCGAGCTCCTGTTTGCTCAGGAAATTGCAGAAGAAGAACATAGAAAGAAAGTATATGCTGAGGCTAAAGCAAAGCTGAATACAAAAACTTCTGAGTCGTATTCCGAAGCACTGAGCTTGTTTAAACAACTTGGCGACTGGGAGGACGCGGCAGATCAGGCGGCAGCCTGCAGCGATGAACTCAAGATAATTGAAGCGCAGGAGGCGGAAGAAAAAGAAAAGCTCGAAAAGTATAACAGGGCTTTGCTTAATATGATGAAAAATACCGTTCCTACGCATAAGTCAGCAATAGCAGATCTTGAGGCTATTGGTGACTGGAAAGATGCTGCTGCACACCTTGAAAGGGCGAAGAAGGAATGCGTGGAACTGGAGGCTCGTGCCGAGGAGGAAGCCAGGGAAGCTAAGGCCAAGGCTGAAGCTGAGGCTGCAAAGAAGAAACAAAGGAAAGATTTCTTTGCGAAAAAGTCAACAAAAGCCGGAATCGTTGGAATATGTGCCCTGATTGTTGCTGCCATAGTATTCTTCTCCTATGTACAGCCAAAGGTAATCAAGCCTATGCAGGATTATAACCATGCTGTTGAGCTTCTTGAAAAAGGCGATATTATAGAAGCGAAAAAAGCTTTTAAACAATTAGGTGATTATAAGGACGCTGTTCAGCAAATCGATAACTGCGAGGTGGCGCTTGGAGATAGGAATTTATCGAATGGGAAATATGAGGAAGCCCTTAAAATATATGAAAAATACAGAGATAATCCAAATGTAACAGAGGCAAAAATAACTAAGTGCAAACAGGGAATCTATGACAATGCTGTTCAGATGTTTAAAGCCGGCCAGTATAAGGGTGCCAGAGGTATATTCTTAAGTCTGGACGATTTCTCAGATTCCAAGGAATATGTAAAAAAATGTGATGAGGAGATTGAGAAAGAAAGAATAGCGGCCGAAAAAGCAGCAAAAGAAGCTGAAGAAAAAAAGGCTGCCGAAGAACAGAAAAAACGAGAAGAATCACCAATAGTAGGTACATGGTATGCTAAAAAGATAATTAATTATTTAGGCAATGATATGACCGACGAAATGGATGATTTAAGCTACTACTACATTACTTTTAATAGTGATGGAACCGGAGTCTTTTCTGCAGGAAAGGAACGTGACAACCCTTCCTTTGGGGGAAAGAAAGATATCACATGGAAAATAGAGGATACCGGAGTAGGGAATGGCTCAATTGGCACCTGGACACTGAATGGGGACACAGATGATATCTTCTTTTACGATGATCATATTCTTGTTTCAACAGAAAAAATGGATTCGATTTTCTATGATATGAACTTCTTCTGCTACAAATAGGGTAACTTTTACTTTATTTGTGACCAGGAAAAAATGATACTTTTTACATTATTTGATTAAAAAGCTAATAAAAAATACCCAGGCTTCAGAGGTCAGTTCACGGGAGCCTGGGTATTAATTTGGTATACTAACTATGTTATTTCATTGCATCCATTATTGTGTCTTTATTTACCTCAGTTTTTTCAAATCCGTAGATTTCAGCACCATTTATATTTCGAAGAGTAATTAACTTGTCTAAATCCTCCGTACTACCGGTATCAGTTGGGATATTTTCTGTCCCATCAAATGAGTATGTTCCATCAATAAAGATAGCAATTCCCATTACAGGGGATCCTGCTTGCCCAATAAAAGGTATCACTTCATATGTCTTAGAGTCAGTTTTAATAACCCATGGATCATCTGTAATATTAATATCCTTTTCGACACCATATATACCAGGAATTTGCTTAGCACAATTTAGTATAAGCTTTTCATCATCACTCAAACTTGGCCCACAAGCCACCAGTAAAAGCAGCATCATACATAATGCGATTAGTATACGGCTCTTTCTTTTCATTTTCGTTACTCCTATTCTTTCTTTATTAGTGAAGAGAAAAATTTTCATAATAGACTATTTTAAAAGTAACAACCTTTTCATGTTGTTATGGTATCAGCAGTTCTGTTTTTTTCTTTAAACAAAAACATGCTTTAACGTGTTCTGAATTGTATTTTTTCAAAATGTATACCTTTTAAACGCTTCCTTGGCTTTTGCAGTATACTAAATGAATTCAATCTTGTATTTATAAAGCACACCTCCACTTTTGTAATTGATATCGATACCCGAATTCTGTCTTTTTTCAATTCGCTTGTTTAATGATAGTTGCTCTTTTGGTACAATTGCATATGTAGCCCAATAGTGAAATAAGGGACTAAACAGGGACAGCTCTACAAGGGCTGTCTGACTTATTCAGGTAAGAGCTGTGGCAGATTATATAAACGACAAAGACAAAGAAAATATTAATAATGACGAAAAAATAAACTTCACCTGGAAAGAGATTGACGAACCTTTCAAAAGGAAATCCAGAGGAAGTTTATTTAACTTTATAAAACGCAAAACTGCTGAGTTTGCAAAGGTTTTCGAAAGCAAAAAGCCTGACGAATCTGTTCAGGTGTCAAAACCGAATAAGCCGGCGGCTCCTGTTGAAGTGGCTGAGCCTACAGAGCCTGACAAACCAACCGAACAAGTAAAGACTGAAGCTACTGAAGAGATGGCCAAAGACATCGAGGCCGCTCATGAGACAGAAGTTATAGAAACTGTCGAGCCAGAAACACCTGACGAGGAGGTTCAGGAGACCGAAGCTATCGAACATGTCGAAACAGACGTATCTGAAGAAGAGGTGCAAGTGGTTGAGGCTGTTGAAACCTCTGAGCCAGATGAACCTGAAGAAACTGACCAGGATGCTGAACCTGAAAGGCCTGAAGATGATAGCCAGGAGGCTGAGTCTGCAGAACTTGAAGAATCTGATCAGGTAGCAGAGCCTATCGAGCCTGAAAATGATAACCAGGAGGTCGAGACCGCAGAACCTGAAGAAGCAAAGGCAGACGAATCCGAAGAAGCTGACAAGCCGACCAAGCCTGCTAAGCCTGCTAGAAAAGCTATACGTCTGACTAAGTGGCGCGTGCTTTTCGGCGTGCTTTGCTTCATCGCTTTAGCACTTCTGGGCACCTTCATATATGCCTACAATACAGTTCCGGACATCGATCCAGATGCCAGCAACATATATTCAAATATCGATCTCAGCTCTATCATTTATGATTCAAAGGGAGAAGAGATCGACAAACTCTATTACACCGAAGACAGGGAGATAGTCTCAATAAAAGACATCCCGGAAAATACAAAGAATGCCTTTATCGCTATAGAGGACAAAACATTCTACAAGCATCACGGTCTTAACTACAAGAGACTGTTTGGTGCGGTCCTCAGCAAGCTGACCGGACGCTCGGATGAGATCAGCGGTACATCCACCATCACGCAACAGCTGGCCAGAAACGTGTTCCTTTCGGATATAAAGAGTGAGAGGACACTGAGACGTAAGTTCCGCGAAATGATCTATGCCCTCAAGATCGAAAGGGTGTATTCAAAAGACGAGATCCTTGAAGCGTATCTGAACACCATATATCTGGGGTATGGCTGCTATGGTATCAAAGCCGCGGCTTATACATATTTCGGAAAGGAAGTAAGTGAGCTGTCTCTCGAGGAAAGCGCTGCCCTTGCAGCATTGCCTCAGGCTCCTGACAGTTACGCCCTCCTGAAAGACGAAAAGGGTGAGGATACGACTTATATGAAAAAGTATAAGTTGTATGCGAATAATCTTGCCACTGAACGTCGCGATCTTGTGCTCGACCTGATGGCGGAGCAGGGCTACATCGACTCCGCGCAGGCAGAGAAGGCGAAAAAGAAGATGAAGGACATTCTTCATCCGCATATAGAGAAAAAGCCTAGAGAGCTGACGTACTTCACGGACTTCCTTACAAAGGAGGTAGCGAAGGATCTCGCGGATCAGTATTCCATGACTGAGGAGAAGGCAGAAATACTCATACATACCGGCGGACTCCGCATTTATTCAACGATCGATCAGGATATACAACATGCAATCGATACCGAATTCAGCGACGACTGGAACTTCCCATACTCTGCTGAAGATCCTCAGGCGGCAATGGTAGTGACTGAAGTCGGCACGGGAAAGATCCGCGCGATGGCAGGGGGACGAAACACCTCCGGTCAGATGCTGTTCAACAGGGCAACATCGCCGCGTCAGCCGGGATCCTCGATCAAACCGCTGGCTGTATACTCTGCTGCTCTCCAGAAAAGTGAAGATTATGCCAAGCACATGCAGACGTTCCCATTTGTTGACTACGAAATAGATAGGCAGGGCACAAGTCGCTGGGGAGACTATATCACTGCCGGATCGGTAGTGGTCGATGAGAGACTGAAGATAAACGGCGAAATATGGCCGCTGAATTTCTCAAGACGTTTCTCCGGATACAGGACTTTCAGGACAGCTCTTCAGCAGTCAATCAACACCTGTGCTGTGAAAATCCAGTTGCAGGTCGGACCGGATTACTCGATGGAGATGCTCAGAAAGTACGGAATATCGACTGTAGCCGATGACGCTTCTGTACCGACTAATGACTTAAACCCGGCAGCTCTGGCACTGGGAGCTATGACATACGGAACTACGCCGCTTGACATGGCACTTGCATATGGAGCATTCCCTAACAGAGGAATAAGAGACTCCGCTGTCGCATACACCAAGGTGACTAACGCAAAGGGAAAGACGCTCCTTGAGAAAAAGACAGAAGAGACCAAAGTGCTCGATGAGAACGTAGCGTTCATAATGAGAGACTGCCTTGAATCAGTAGTGTCGAGGGGAATAGGCCGTAACGCATCGATCTACGGCGTGCAGGTAGGAGGTAAGACGGGAACCACGAATGATAACTACGATTACTGGTTCGTTGGATTTACACCGAAATACTCCGCTGCGCTCTGGATAGGAACAGACCATAATACAGTAATGAGTGGATCATCAGGAACGGCAGCTCTTCTGTGGAGCAGGATAATGAGGCAGATTCCGGATATAACAGAGGGCGAGTATCCGCCGCAGCCGGATGATGTCGTTTGGACACGTGGCGAGTACTATACCGAAAAGACTCAGCCATAGAGAGGCGAACAACTCCGAGTATCCTTATGCTGTGGAGTTATGGATAACCAGCCGTAATCAGGGCTATGGATAAGGACATTGACAGTGAAAGCACTGCCCACATCCTTACCCACAGCCCTGTTTTTACTCTCTGAATAGCTTAGGGGCCGGTTATCCACAGCCTCCACAGCAACTGCTGCTATTCTCACCCCACTCCAATCTAAAGATTCTTTTGTCTAGGAGGAGTTTTTTCAAAAATGATAAAAAAACAGCTCTGAAAATCTGTATATTTATCAATTTCATCAGCAGATTGTGCCAGATAGCAGAAAGAGAAGTGATCTGCTTTACAATAACTCAGATTAAAGGGGGTTATTGTAAACAAGATGAAAGACGATTAGCTTTTGGAGGAAGGTGAGGGTTCTGTTTTGATAAACATATAGTTTTAGGAGACTGAATTTTTATCAAAATTTAAAAAAGTCCTTTTCAAGGATATAGGACGGGCAACAAGGCAAGATAAGCCACATGTTTTTTAACCAAAGCGGGTAAATAGGCAATAGTTTCGTAGCATAAGTTTATCGGCACGTTTTTGTTGAAAGAATAATATAGGTGTAATGGTATATTTAAAGCGGATAGCTAACAGCTTATCCGCATTTTTTGATATTATTAATGTAGCCGGAAGGTTGGTTCAGAATGGGTGCTAAAAATACAAGAGATTCATACTTGCTCAGAAGCTGGAGAAACACGCTCGATCATTTGGCAAAGGAGACGGGTACCAGCCTTGAAGAGGTTTCAGAATACATCGGTATGGCATACTCCAACGGAGCTCCGGGCTTTTACGTAAAGATGCCGCGGAAGAGAGCTACTTTTATTGGAGTAGGAATGGCTTTTAAGCAGCCGGTCGAAGTTATCAACCAGTGGATCACTGACTACGCACACAAAAGAAAACTTTACGTGAAAGATATAAGCGAAGACCTGGTATGGCTTTACCTTATAAACGCCAATCTCCACGATGATTCCGGCGACATTAATTATTTTAAGCGCTATGAAGAATATCAGGCAGTCGCGTATGCAGTGTTCCGCGAGAGATGGGATGAGATAGGCCTCGGGTTTGAGGATACAGCTGATGTTGAGATAAGCCTGGGTCAGGCGGAATACGGCCCGGAGTACGATGGAATCAAAGCCTTTGTGGCGGAGCATATGGATGCCTTCACCAGCGCCTATGCAAAGCCGCGTGCGATGCTCGACAACTGGCTGCAGCAGATAATCAGCACATGCCGCGAGCATCCCGATGAGACAGTTATCAGCAGTCTCAATTCAATGCGGGGATGGCTCGACGACAGCATGATCAACTTCCTGAGCGGTGATGCCAGCACGGTCAACGTGATCGACCGCAAGACAGGAAAAAGAAGCATCAACATAAAGCGTATGCCTAAGACACGCCGCAAATACATAGCGATGTGTATGGCTCTCGGAATGACGACCGACGATATCGATCCGTTCCTGGAGATGATGGGCTATGCAACGATCGACGTAAGCGACAGCGACGAGGGGAAGCTTCTCATGGCGCTCACGGAATGGGAGAACATGCATCCTCTTCAGCGGGCATACAAAAACAGCCATTTTAAAAACGTTGTAAGTGTAGATCTGAGCCCTGCGGAAGAGTACCGGGCAGTGAGAGAAATGCTGCAGCTCAGGAGCGATCTCGCAGAGGCATACAAACATAAAGGATACGACTTTATATACATATAGAATGCGGAGCCGGTTATGCGGACACATCTTCTTAAGAGATACATTTTCATAACAGCTATTGCAGCTTTTCTGGCGGCAGTCATGACCTGCGTTGTGCTGCCATGCGAAGCGTTTGCTGCAGATGGGGACGCATCTCTGAAAGAAAGATATGTCTGGTTCTCGTATTCTTACACTGAGTGCACCGGCAAAGAGAATACGGATATAGACATACCGGTCTCGGGTGACTACAACACGACATATCCGGAGTATTATTCGACCTATATGATGCTTTGTGACACAGCTCACATGTTACACGTGAAGGGAGAAGGCGTAACGGCTGATAATGTCACATTCATATCTCAAAATCCGTCCGTTCTTGACATAAACAGCACAGGCAATGTGACGCTTTACAAGAAGGGAAGAGCAAGGATCAAAGCAACGGTCGCAGCAGATGAAACATATAAAGAATGCACAATATATCTCGATGTGAAGACGGACAGACATGAGGGATATGACGAAAACGTCCCGTTTTATTATGAAGGCCGTATGACACCATGGGATCTGGATATCGACACCAGTGAGGGACCTCAGCAGCTTGTAATTGCTCTCAGACCCGGAGCAGGTGTTAAGTACTCTATAGATAATCCGAACATTGCACAGGTAGATCAGAATGGAATAATCACCCCGCTTTCACCCGGGATAACGCAATTGCTTCTGGAAATTGATGATGGCGGAGGCAGATATAACGCATGCCGTATTGGCAGGACTATCAAGGTAACCGGTGATCCAGTCCAGGAATATCCTATCGACAGGAATGTCTGGCTGACCTATGGATGCAGCAACTGCCTCGGCGAGACGGTCTCTCTTAATAGGGAGCAGCTTGGTTATCCGGTTTCTTTAAGTGTGAATATGATGATGTGCGATAGCAATCATGTTATCCATGCAGAAGGCGACGGAGTGAGAGCTAATAATGTCACATTTACTTCCATGAACCCTGAGGTGCTTGGGGTTGAAAGCGACGGCTCTGTGACGCTCATAAAGGAAGGGACAGCTGAAATCAGAGTAAAGGTTGCGGCAGACAGTGCATATAAAGCAAAAACAGTATATCTTGCGGTAACTGTTGACAGGCATGAAGGATGGATCGCGGCTGATGAGGTTCACTATGAAGGTTTCTCACCGGAATATGGGCTGGATCTGGATATTTCCGGAGAGCCGCAGAAGTTGTCAGTGCCGCTCAGACCGGGAGCAAGTGTAAGTTATACTTCAATGAATCCGGGTATTGTAAAGGTAGATCAGAACGGAGTGGTCACTCCGGTATCTCTGGGAGAAACTCAGATACGCTTTGATGTCGACAACGGCAGCGGCATTTATAAAGCGGGCAGTTTTTACAGGAAAGTCACAGTCACCGGCGAAGACACACAAAGTGAGGAAGAAACAGCAAAGAAAGCTGCAGAAGAGGCAGCGCGCAAAGCTGCTGAAAAAGCGGCTGCCCAAAAGGCTGCGGCGGCATCTCTGCAGGCGCAGATAGCCAAAGCAAAAGCCCTTAAAACACCAACGCTTAAGGTGAGGGCTCGTAAAGGCAGAAAGATAAAGCTTACCTGGAGCAAGGTGGATGATGCTGATGGCTACATTGTATATATTAAATATCCGGGTAAGAAAAAATTTGTAGAAGCAGTTACAAGGGATGCAACAGTCAAATCCGTTACACACAAAGGGCTCACTAAAAAGAAAGTATACAAATACAAAATAAGAGCATATAAAGTCGTTAACGGGGAGACTTATTATTCGCCATTTTCCAAAGTCAGAAAGGCCAGAGTCAAATAAAGTTATATGGATTTTCGACAGTATGAGCCGATATTTGGCTCATGGTATATAACTGAAGAATTGGGGTCAGGCGGCGAGGGGAGTCTGTACAGGATATGCCGTACCGATGCATTGGGACACGAGTATTACTCAGCGCTTAAGGCGGTTTCTGTGCCTTCAAGCAAGTCAGAGATTGCTTCGCTCATGGCCGGCGGCATGCAGCTCGAAGAAGTGGCTGAGTATTATGAAAGTGTGCTCGAAAACACTGTTCATGAATTTGAGCTGCTCGCAAAGCTCAAAGGAAACAGTAACATTGTCAGTTATGAAGACCATGAGATCTTCAGACACGAGGATGGTATTGGCTGGGATATTCTCATAAGGCTGGAGGAACTGATACCTCTTGTAAAATATTCGTTGGATAATCCGCTCTCTGCAGATGAGGTGTCCCGCATGGGCATCGACATATGCAAAGGGCTTTCATTATGCAAAAAATACGGGATCGTGCACCGCGACATAAAACCCGACAATATATTCATCTCACCAAGCGGCAGTTACAAGCTCGGCGATTTCGGTATAGCCCGCATCATAGAGAAGTCTACGGCCGGTCTTTCACGCAAAGGTACTTATGAATATATGTCGCCTGAGGTTTACTGGGGACGGGACTATGGTTCAAGCGTCGATCTTTACTCTCTCGGAATGGTGATGTACCGCTATCTTAATGACGGGCGCATGCCGTTCATGCCTCAGAGTCCTGCTGCGATACACGCGGAAGACAGAGAAGAGGCGTTCATAAAGAGAGTGAACGGGCATCCGATGCCTGCGCCGCGCTGCGGGTCAGAAGAGCTGAAGCGTATAGTGCTGAAGGCCTGCGCATATGAGAGGGAAGACCGCTATAAAGATGCAGAGGAAATGCTGAAAGATCTGGAGGCAGCGGCGGCTTCTGAAAAAGGTCATACTGACGGCTCGAAAACCTCGCGAAAAAGTGCGCGAAACAGCGGAGGAAAAGCTGCAGCCAATGGCGGAAACAAGGCTGCGGTCAGTAGCGGAAATAAGCGCAAAACAGCGTTTGGGATCGCTGCAGCCTTATGTCTCCTTATAGCATGCGCAGTCTGGATAGCCATACCTAAAGAGGTAACGGATATTGATGCCGGCCCGGCAGAGGGTGCTGCGGAGATATATATAGGCGATGATCTTGAGCTTTCATGCACAGTAAAGCCGGACAGATTCAGGGATGAGCCGGTGACATACACGTCGGGTGATGAGAGCGTGTTTACAGTCGATGAAAACGGAGTCGTGCACGCACTTGCGATAGGTGAAGCAACTCTGACGATGAAAGCGAAAGAGTACTCAGAAGATGTGGCCATAAGCGTAGTACCGAAGGTCACTTCAATAGGCGGTATAGAAAAAACGATAAGCCTGACGACCGGCGATGAACTGGCGCTTGAGCCTGCACTTTCACCGGAGGAATTTGCAGATGAGCCTGTATCATACAGCACAGACGACGGCAAGGTGGCCACTGTATCTGAAGATGGTAAGCTCACAGCGGTGGCAGCCGGAGAGACTGAACTGAATGTCTCATCGGGAGGCTGCTCGTTTAAAGCAGAAGTGAGCGTGGCAGATCCGGTAGTCTACTATTCGTCAGGCTCGTCCGGCTCATCAGGGAAATCCTCAAAATCCTCTAAGAAAAAGAGCAGCAAAAAAAGCAATGCCGGATATTTCAGCAGCAGCGACGACGAGCATTTTTAGATATTACACATACCGGAACACATACCGGAATCAAATAATCGGGAGCTGATCTTCGGGTGGCAAATATGCCGGTTGTTTTAACCCGCGTGGCGTGGTATAAAAACTATAACAGCATCTTTAGTGTTCTGAACGGAGGGAGATTTAGAAATGAAGAAACTTCTCAAATGCACAGCTATTATCGGCGGAATTGCCGGAACAGTCGCATACATGAATAAGAACGGTCTGCCTATACTCGGAAATCTCACAATGAATATTCCGGTCAAGCTTCCGATCGACTTCTGGGACATTTTCACAAAGGGAATCGAAGTCGCAGAAGGGTTCACCAAATAACAAGAAAATAATCAATTGGAAGATCAATGCAGTGTCAGTGGGGAACATCTCCGCTGACACTTTTTTGCATTCGCGACAGAAATCGTAACATGGTAAAATAAAGCATATTGCAGAACAAAAAAGATGACGCATGTGATTATAGGCAAAAGAAGGTCGACACAAGATATGAAGATTATGATTATTCGGCATGGTGAGCCGGACTATACGATAGATTCTCTGACGGAGAAGGGCTGGCGTGAGGCCGAATACCTTTCGGAGATGCTCGTGAAGCAGCTGCAAGAGCAGACAGACAGCGGGCATGTGCATTTTTACATGTCGCCTTACGGCAGGGCTCAGGCTACAGCATCGCCCACGCTGGAAAAGCTGGGATGTACTGCCGAAGTGCTTCCGTGGCTACGCGAGTTCGACATTTTTATAGACAGGCCGGACGATCTGACCAGAAAGCGCATACCATGGGACTGGATCCCTGCAGATTGGATGCAGGATCCCCGTCTTTATCAGGCGGACCACTGGTTCGAGAATGAACGCATGGCAGCAGGAAACGTAGGTGAGGAGTATCGTAAGGTGGCTGAGCAGTTTGACGACTTGCTGGCAAAACACGGCTACCGGCGAGAGGGCGGTTACTACCGCGTGGAGAAGCCAAACCACGATATCATTGTGCTGTTCTGCCATTTCGGGCTTGAGGGCGTTCTGCTGAGTCACATCTTCGGAGTGTCACCGATGCCGGTGTGGCATGCATTCTGCGCTCAGCCATCATCAGTGACCACTCTTGTGACGGAAGAAAGGCGTAAAGGGATCGCATCAATCAGGATGCTCTCATTCGGTGAAACGACGCACCTTTGTATGAACGGTGAGGAGCCGTCATTCGCAGCCAGATTCTGTGAGTGCTATGAGGACGAAACGAGACATGACTGATTACGGCACGAACGATAAACAAATCCATTATTACGAAAGCGGCATATCTGATCTGCAGCTGGTCATGAAAATGCTCCGCTTCGGCTTTAAGACCTTAGGCGGTATTGAAGTCATTAGCGTGACAGATCACAGCAAAGTTGCGGACGGAAAGACTGCGGAAGATGCCATAGAATACCGGCTTGCCGGAGATTCCGCTGTAGTGATCAGGACACACGCTGCTGAACCAAAACTTGAAGTATGCATTTCAATTGCGGATAATGACAGGGAAAATTCAACTAAGATGGAAGAACTCATCCGGGCGGACCTGGAGAATATAATACATATGGATAACAGAATGGGTTATTGCTGCGAGTAAAAGATGTAATTCAACTGACGATCAAGGAGGATGATTATGAAAGCGATAGTATTTCTGGCGGATGGCTTTGAAGAATGTGAAGGCCTGATAGCCGTGGATATTTTGAGGAGAGCAGGCGTTGAGACGATCATGGCATCGGCCATGGAAGGACTGCAGATAGATTCTTCGAGGCATATCAAGGTGATGGCTGATGTGATGGCGGCAGATGTTGACTATGGTACAGTCGATATGATCGTTCTTCCAGGAGGACGCCTCGGCACTGAAAATCTCGGAGCAAATGACTTAGTCGTTGAGAAGTGCAGGGAGTTTGCTGCTGCAAACGGCGACTCCGGCGCATGCAAGTATCTGGCGGCTATTTGCGCTGCACCATCATTACCGGCTTCGCTGGGGCTGCTCGAAGGTAAAAAGGCAACCTGTCATCCGGATTTTGAAGGCCATATGGCAGGCGCGGTGCTGACAAAAGAAAGCGTAACAACTGACGGCAACATCATCACAGGTCAGGGCCTCGGTGCATCGTTCGATTTCTCTTTTGAACTGGTCAGGAAACTGGTCGGCGAGGAAATGGTAGAACAGATAAAGAAAGCTATCTGCTATAAACATTGACATTGGTCTTGTAAAACCGCTGCAAACCGCCTTTGGAATCACTCTGAAGGCGGTTTTCTTTAGATTTGTTAACTTTTCTTTCGACTGCGGTATGTGATAAAATCTATGCAGTATATGATTTAATGCGTTGGTATGCTCTGGCGCAGGAAAGGAGAATACTTAATGAAGAAATTTGTTATCTATTTACTTACATTCATGATGGTCTTCAGCCCAATGACAGCATTTGCTGTTGAGGGTGACCCTGTTGAAGATGAGGGTCAGGTTCCTGTAGAGGAACTGCAGGATCAGGATGCAGAAGTGACTGAAGAGGCAGCTCCTGCTGAAGACGCCGAAGCAGTCGATGCAGTCGAAGAGGCAGCTCCTGCTGCAGAGGAGGAAGCTGTTGTTGAAGAAGAGTCTGAAGAAGCAGCTCCTGCTGTAGAAGAGGCTGCTGCTGAAGAGGAACAGGAAGTCTATCTCAAGGCAGCTGCAATGGATTGGAATGAAAACTGCACTTGGGATGATGAAAATGAGCGCAACCATGCTTATGACTCGGATGGAAATCTTGTAAAAGGTCTTTTTAAGGCTAAAAGAAAATATCTGAATCAGGGCACGAGCCTTTTCTATGCTGATGATAGTGGTAATGTCGTAAAGGATGAACGCATAGTTACTATCACTAACGGCAGAATTTTCAAGCACACGAATGTTGAAGGAGAGCAGTGGAAGCCTGCCGGAACAGGAACAGCTACATATGCAATAACAAACCATAAAGATGGCACCATGAGCGAGTATTACGTATATTGGCAGCAAGGCTTAAAGGATGTCAGTGGCAATACGTATTACATTCAGGACGATGGTACTGTCAGAACAAGTGCAGGTATTCTGCAGATCGGAAACGATAAGTATTACGTTCAGAACGGCGGTGCAATTCTCAAGACTGTCGGATTTACACCTGATCATAAGTTCTTTGTCCAGTCTGCAGACGGTAAGATCCGCACTGCTCAGGGAACATTTGCTTATAACGGAAGGACTTACTATTCAGGCAATGGCGGAGAGATCCCTTCAGTAGCAGGTCTGTACAGTGTTGGAAATACACAGTATTTCGTCAACACAGATGGTTCTGTAAAGACTGATGCAGGATTCATTACTGTCAATGGCAGGAAGTATCTTGTAAATGCAGGCGGTGCAATAAGCAAAGTAGCAGGAATCATTACCTTTGGCGGAAGCAAGTATGTTGCTGAACCGGGCGGTGCGATCCGTACAGCTACAGGCTTCTATAATTACGGAGGAAATGTCTACTACATCACAAACAACAGTGGTGTTCTCAAGGTCAATTCGTCCTTCAAGGTCTCGGGCAAGACATATCATGCTCTTGCCAGTGGCGCGATTGCCGTTGGAGTACATAAGTGGACCAATGGAAAGTATTATTATTCAACCTCCAGCGGAGCTCTCCGCAAAAAGGCAGGCATAGTAACATGGAATGGCAACCGCTATCATGTCAATAAAAAAGGAAGAGTTACTACAAACAAGAAGGTAAAGTATAAGAAAAAATACTATGTAGCCGGCAAGAACGGTGTCATTTACAAAGGACTCTTTATCTGGAAGAAGAACATGTACTATGCGAACAGCAAGGGCGTGCTGAGAACTAAAGCCGGAGCCTTCACATATAACGGAGCAAGATACGCCACAAACAGCAGCGGAAAGGTTTACAGAGACACTAAGTTCACTGCTGGAGGCAAAACATACATTGCTCAGAAAGATGGAAAGCTCAGAACAGGCCACATCAAATACAACAAGAAGTACTACCTGACTGATTCCAAGGGTGCGGTCATAACAAAGGCGGGTATTTACAGCTACAACAAGAAGTCTTACTACGTCAAGAAGGGTGGAGCTTTACTCGTAAGCGATTTCTTTGAGTACAAAGACAAGTACTACTATGCTGGCAGTGATGGAGCTATCCTCAAGACCACATTCAAGGCCAAGGGATACACATGGCATCCGAACTCAAAGACAGGTGAGATATCAGTTGATGAGTACTCAAGAATTGATTCCAGCGTTGACCCTAAGAAAGAGGAAACCCCTGCACAGTAAATTAGTTTTGAGACGGGAAATTTCCTGAAAAAGAACAGAAAATCGGGAAATCAGGATAACCAGACAGGAAGACGAAAGTACAATGCTTTCGTCTTCCTTTTAACTTGTTGAGGAAACCCCTAATAACTTGAAAAAAAGGTGAACCCACTTTAAAATCTTTAAAAAGGGAACTCGAAAAAAAGGGCCGATCCGGGAAAAAATCATTGATCAAGGACGTACAGACAGTAAAAGAAAAATACTTTATTGGCAGGGCATCGGAAGCAGTGCTTCTTTTTGGCATGGGTCTTTATATATTCGTGAAGGATATAGCCAGGACCATGATGGATCTTGACCTGCCGGATAAAACAGATGACCTGATCTTTGTTCTTGTACTAGCGGCAGCTGTGATCAGGCTGGCTGTAATGATGATCGAAAGCAGAGATAATGTGCAGACCCTTCTGAAATATACAGGCGCTGCAGTGCTCGTGGATATTGTTTATATTGCAATATACCAGCATAACCAAAGCAGCAGCCTGCTCTTTTTTGCTCTTTTTACAGTTGCCACAATAGGTCTTGAGTATACAAAAGTCCTCAAAGCATATGCAGTGGGGGCGGCAATGGTGCTTTTGCCTATTATAGTGATGGCATGGATAGGCGCCGTAGATAATCTTGTATATATTCGTGATATGGCAATCAGGAGTGCATGGGGGATAAGATACCCGACTGACCTGATTTCCCTGCTGCTTTTCCTGCTGCTGGCAGTCTGGGCGGCGTTCAAAGAGAAGAACGGATTGCTGTTTCTGGTGCCCGGCGCAGCGCTGGTGCTTATGGCTGACCGTGTGGCTGACAGCAGGACGGGGCTGATGTGCACCCTGCTGTTCATGATCGCTGTACTGGCAGATCACCTTTCGCCGCATCTGAAAATGCCAAAAGTCAGAAAAGCCGCGGGTATCGCTATGTGCATGGCATTCCCGGCACTTGCTGTCATAACCAACGCTTTGGTGCTGGCATACCGGCACGGGGTGCATATTGCACTGAAAATCAACGAATTGATGTCAGACAGACTGGCATTATCATCGGATGCTCTCAGCAAATACGGGATCAGTCTGCTGGGTCAGAAGGCTGATTTCACAGGCTGGGGTGGTACCACACTTGCTAAACCGGGATATGACTATGTAGATATAAGTTACGTGCTGATCCTGATAAGATTCGGCATCATTGCCCTTGTCATGATAAGTGTGCTCTGGGTGCTTATGACACGCAGGGCTCTTAAAACCGGCAATCTCAGGCTCGCAGCAGTTCTGACGCTTATTGCATTAAACTCGGCGGCTGAGCACCACATAATGAGCTTATACTATGACATCTATCTGGCGATGCCGTTTGCCATACTTGCTGTAAGGGGGAAAGAAGAGACCGGAAGCAGAGCAGAAGCGGAAGAAAAAGGTATGGTTCCGGGCTGGCAGAAGAGCACTGCGGTCTATGCAGGAGTTGCTGCGGCGCTGGCAGTATTGGCTTCAGCTCTTGTTCTGGCGTTGCTTCCGGAAGCACGCACGGTCATCACACTCATGCACACAGACGACAGGCCTGAAGGCAAGTTCATGCTGCTTCTTGTTATTGCGGCAGGGCTTTTCTTTGCCGCCGTGGCACTTTTCTGCGCATATAAGCTGATAACGGGTCTTGTTTTAAAACATGGCAGCGGCAGAAAGAAGCAAATAGCAGCAATAGCAGCATTCGCGGCAGCAGTAGTTGTTGTTGTCGCCGGCTGCAACCTGATAATTAACAAAGGCGCAGACAGGAAAGCAGATATTGTTGACAGTGAGAGTTCCGTGATCGAAACCGTGCAGGCCAGTAAGAGCGGAAAACTGTATGTCACTGACATGCCTGAGATATACCAGAAGAAGTATGGCGGGATCAGCAGCTCCCTGTTCAATGGGGAGGAGCTCGCGAGATATAGAAACATTTCGGTGATCTCCGACCTCCACCTTGATTCACCGTGTTATTTCAACAGAGGTTTCCTCTATACACCGGTCTCAGATAAGCATTCGCTGTATACCAACGATGAAGAGGTTATAAAGGCGCTGCAGAAGGAGGGCTTCCATCTTACCGGCTATTTCCCTCTCGAATATAACGTGGACATGGAGGACCTTGCGGACAGAAATGACCTTGAACAGAACGAAGACGGCAGCATCACCCTCCACGGAGAAAAGGATACGATCCGGAAAGGACCGCGGGCAGATCTCAGAGAGGGCAGATACACAGTCACGTATGATCTTGCATTGGAGCCGGCTCCGGCAGCGGGTGACAATAGCGAGGCATGCAGGCTTGTCACGACATATTACAAAGGTGAGTATCAGGTCAGCGAGACCGTTATCACTAAAGATATGTTTGATGATAACGGCGAATACACGGCCAATGTTATAGTGGAAATGCCGGACGCGGAAAACACTGATTTCTGCGTATATCCGGCAGGAGACAGTTCTGTAACGGTCAAAAGCATCAGTTATAAGAAAACTCCGGAGTATGACATTCACAGTGTATATGACAAAAACGACGTCAAGGTCAGAGAAGAATACTATGATCTTGACGGAGTTCCTTATGACCAGGTCGCCGGCTATTTTGCAAGAGACCTTGAGTATGATGATTACGGCAATATAAATCACGAGGTTTATTATGATTCTTCCGGCAGCAAGACCCTGATTTCAGCAGGATACTGCGAGGTCAGGAAAACGTATGATGATCTGCATCATGTACTGCGCGAGGAATACTACGGAACAGATGGCAGCCGCATCGCGCTGCGGACAAACCAGTCTGCGGTGGAAAGCGCATATGACAGCGCAGGACATCAGACTGAAGTCCGCTTTTATGGCGTTAATGATGAGCCGGTTGAAATCGGAGAAGACAACTGGGGAGGGTATCACAAGGTAACACGGGTGTATGATGGCTCCGGCAGAATAATACGTGAGGACTATTTCGATACAGGAGGCAAACCGGCAGTTCTGAAAGAGGGGCTTTCCTCCAAAGCGTATGAGTATGATGAGGCCGGCAATATGATCAGTGAAAAATACTTTGATTCAGATAACAAGCCGGTGCTTTGCTCCAACGGATATGCTGAAGTAAGAAGAGAGTTCGATAACTTCGGCAGAGTCATAGTTGAAAAGTACTACGGAACAGATGGAAAACCGGTCTCACTGCCTACAGGGCAGGCATCCGTTCGGTACATGTATAACGAAAGAGGGTTAATATCGGAATTGGCATACTATGATATGGATGGTCTGCCTGCATTGGTAGAAAGTGATAATTATAAAGGCTATCAAAAAGTAAAGCTCAAGTATGATGAACTTGGAAGACTGAGACGGGAAGATTACTATGATACGGAAGGAAATCCTGCTCTTGTCAGAGGAGGTTATGCTTCGAGGGAGCCGATATATAATGATACTTCAAATTTGACATTTAACTCCAGGTATTATGATGTGACAGGTAAGGAGATATTTTTTAAGCGTTAAAGTGCTGAAAAACAGAGTTAAGGGGAAACCTCACATTTAGGTGTAGATATAGTGAAAAGCTTGAATAAACGGACAAATACCGATACACTTAAAGTAGCTAATTATGACTTGATTAAGGAGCTTACAAATTGCACGTACAAAACAAATATAGCTGGATAAAGCATGTTGATTTTATAGCGCTTAATCTGCTGGCTCTGATCGCATCTTTTCTGCTTGCGCTGTGGGCGAGATTCGGGAACATATCACTGATTCTCAACTCATCATGGCAGGCAGTTCTTGTTGTATTATGCCTTATAAACATAGCGATTACCCTGGCAATAAATCCATACAGCGGAATACTCAGACGGCCGTACTATGAAGACGCTGCCAAATTGTTCCTGTTAACATTATACAGCTTTATTCTGGTTGCGATTTTCTTCTATCTTCTTAAGATCGGAGCTGTTTATTCTAGACTTACTTTAGTATTTACTTTCGCTTTCTATTACATTCTGTCCTTCATCTTTCTGTATATTCGCAAGAGCCTTATTCTCAGCGGAAAAATAAAGCTGAGCAATGTACGCGAAAGGCAGATATTTGCAATCATAAACTACAAGGGCCTTGAGGAATTCATTGAAAGCATTGAATCGGCTGATGTCAAGGAATACGGCATTGCAGGTTTCTGCTTCCCTTGTGATGACTGCGAAGAGAAGGAAATCCACGGAGCTCCGGTGATTAAAAAAGAGAAAGTCGTCGAGTTTGTAGAAAACAACCATATCGATGACGTTCTCATTTCAGTGCCTGTACAGGAATTTGATCCTGCAAGCTACAAGGCACTTGTTGAAAACGGAGTGAATGTAAATATCGACATAGAATCCATGCTGGGGATACTGACCGATGATCAGTTCATATCTCAGATAGGGGGGCACAATACTCTCAGTGTCGGTCCTTATGCCATGGACAGCAATCAGGCTTTCTATATGATAATAAAGCGATTCCTCGATATCGTTTTTGGGATCATCGGATGCCTGTTCCTGTTGCCTATGGCGCTGATAATCAAAATATCATATCTGATTGCCGGAGACACATCTTCTATCTTCTATACTCACAAGAGAATAGGACAGTTCGGCGAACCGTTTCAGCTGTATAAATTCAGATCGATGGTTCCGAATGCGGATGAAGTCCTTAAAGAACTCCTGAAAGATCCTGAATATAAAAGGCAGTGGGAACGCAATCAGAAATTCGACAAGGACCCAAGGATTACTCCGATAGGAAGGTTCCTGAGAAAGACATCTCTTGATGAATTTCCGCAATTCATCAATGTTGTCAAAGGTGAAATGTCCCTCGTAGGACCGAGGCCGCTTGTTGAAGGAGAGCTCGAGGAGCACAACGGACTGACTCTTTACAATAAAGTAAAACCGGGCATCACAGGCTGGTGGGGCTGCAACGGAAGATCCAACATCAATTACAGAGAGCGCCTTGAACTTGAGTACTACTATGTGAAGAATTGCTCGCTGCGTCTGGACCTTCTGATAGTATTCAGAACTGCAGCGTCAGTGATTAAGAGAGACGGAGCACAATAATGAATCCAAAGATAATAATTGCAACCCATAAGAAATACAGGATGCCCGAAGACAGGCTCTATCTGCCGCTGCATGTCGGAGCAGAGGGTAAGACGGATGAAAACGGCGCTCCGCTGGACCTCGGATATATCAAGGACAATACAGGCGATAATATCAGCCTGAAGAATAAAAACTTTTGTGAACTGACGGGTCTGTACTGGGCATGGAAGAATCTTGATGCTGACTGTATCGGACTGGCTCATTACCGCAGACACTTTACGGTAAGACGCAGCAAGGACAAGTGGGAAAGACCTCTCACAGATCAGGAGCTCAGAAAACTATTGGAAAAGAATGATGTGATCCTGCCAAAGAAAAGGAACTACTTCATTGAAACCAACTACAATCAATACGTCCATGCGCATCACGCCATAGACCTTGAAACTACAAGGCAGATAATAGCAGAGCATTGTCCTGAATATCTTGAGGCATATGACAGGAGCATGAAGCGTACCACGGGGCACCGGTTCAACATGTTCATCATGAAGAGAGATAAGTTCGATGCTTATTGCGAGTGGCTGTTCGATATTCTGTTTGAGCTTGAGAACCGCCTTGACATATCCGAATACAGCGCATATGACGCAAGGGTATTCGGCTTCGTGAGCGAGAGGCTGCTGGATCCATGGCTGGAGACTAACAATATCAAGTATAAAGAGATTCCTTACGTCTTTATGGAGAAACAGAACTGGCTTGTTAAAGGCGGGGCTTTTCTTAAACGCAAATTCGGAGAAAAGAAGAAATAACTGAAACCGGGAATAAAAAGAGAATAGAATGGATAGATTGCGCTAAAGGAATAGCGATTCTGTTGGTGATAGTTGGTCATACTGTCGCTCCCAATTACGGAAAACAGGGGTTGTTGCGAGGTTTGATATTCTCTTTTCATATGCCTTTGTTTTTTCTCCTTTCCGGGATGACGACAAAATTATCTCTGGATGCCGACCAATTTTTGAACAGAACCGGGAAGTCCTTCAGAAGGCTGATCATTCCGGCTTTAATAACATACTTCTTTATCTGTATAGGAAACCTTGTCAGATATGGGATGGACACAGGGCTGAAGCAATATTTTGCAGACAGGATCAATGCCATGGTCTATTTCAGCGGAGATGCTGTTGTTTCAGTAAATGCACCAGCTGTTGGTGCGGTATGGTTTTTGGTTGCATTGTTTTTTGGCAGGACGTTCTATGACTATCTGGCGTTGAGGTTTAACAGGAATGTTTTATACTCTGTATGTGTGATAGGGGCATGCGGAGGGCTGTGCTTTGCAAAAATACAGTGGCTTCCATTCTCCTTCGACGTAGTTCTTGTCATTATGCCGTTCATTATGATGGGCCAGCTGGCAAGAGAGAAACTGCTGACACCGGATGCGGACAGCAATAACGCTTTGATAAACCGGATCAGGAGCAAAAACCAGCCCGTCATTTTATCTGTTATATGCATTTTCCTTGCAGTACTCTGGGCTGTGCTGTTCCTGTTTATATATAAATCAAGTGGCCAGTATTTCGAACTGGCCATAAGAAGATATCCATTTCCGCTGTTAAGCTACTTATGCGCTTTTCTGGGAATTGCTGCTGCATGTACTGCCAGCGCGCTGATTGTTCACTTAAAACATATATCCCGGGCATTGATTTATCTTGGCAATCAATCAATGGTTGTGTATCTGATACATGTTGTAGACGGATGGTGGTTCAGGCTATGGGGAGTACCAAGTGTAGGCGGTAGAATAATACTGAGAACCGCGATAGACCTATGTCTTACAGTGATAATAATCATAGTTATCAATAAAATAAAAAACTACAGAAGAAGGAAAGATGCCATTAGCCATGAATAACATTGCAACAGTAGTCGTAACATATAATAGAAAAACTTTGCTTCAGGAAAACCTTCAGCATCTGCTTGACCAGACATATGACGGATTTGACATTCTTGTAGTAGATAATCACAGCACAGACGGAACGAAAGATGCGATTGCTTCCTATTTACAGAATGAACGTATCGTTTATTACGATACCGGCAGCAATCTGGGCGGAGCAGGCGGTTTCCAGTATGGATTAAAAAAGGCTGTTGAGTCAGGATACGATTATATCTGGCTGATGGATGATGACAGCCTGCCTACCGAAACAGCTCTGGAGGAACTGGTAAAAGCAAACGATGATTATAACGGTGAGGAAGGCTTCTTATCGAGCAAAGTAATATGGACGGATGGCGAGATCTGCAATATGAATATCCAGCGTCTGTCTGCAACAAAGAAGGTAAAGGACTTCTCCGCTCCGCGGATTCCAATCGTTGTAGCCTCTTTTGTATCATTGTTCGTTCCTGCAAAGGTAATCAGAGATGTAGGGCTGCCGTTCAAGGAATTCTTCATATGGACTGATGACTGGGAATATACAAAGCGTATAGCAAACAAGTATCCTTGCTATCTTGTAACAGACAGTGTGGTAGTACACAAAACGGCATCCAATACAGGGTCAAATATCGCACTTGATTCTGAGGAACGGCTTGGGCGGTATAAATACGCTTATCGTAACGAAATGTATTTCTACAAAAGAGAAGGTGTCAAAGGCGTTCTCTACTATGGAGCGAAAGTGCTTCTTCACAGCTACAGAGTAATAAGATACGCACCTGCAAATAAGAAAGAGCGACTGAAAATTATTTACTCCAATGCTGTTAAAGGTTTATCGTTTGACCCTTCGGTAGAGTATCCGGAGAAATAAAGAAGAAAGCTGTAAATCTATGAAAGTTTTGGAACTTACAGGAGAACCGATCCTGCATGGCGGGCAGGAGCGGTTTATAAGCAATTTAATAGAGAACTATAACTATGATGATACAGTGATCGATGTGTTGTCCCCTTATAATGTCGACAACAATACATTTTGCGAACTGGTAAGCAGCCGCGGAGGAAAGGTCTATAATCTGGGCTTTGACTTCAGGCCGGGGCAAAGCAGGCGTGAAATCATAAAACCTTTAAGGGCATTTTTGAGTAATGGAAATTATTCCGTCGTCCATGTTCATTCAGGTTCCATTTCGATCCTTGCTTATTCCGCTTATGTGGCAAAACGGGCGGGAGTGAAAAATGTATTGGTGCATTCTCATAGTACCGGAATACAGAACCTTAAGCATAAAGCAGTTAAATTAGCATTTGGAGGAATGCTGAAACGCTATACAGATCATTTCCTGGCCTGCTCCCTGGAAGCCGGACTTGCAAAATACCCGGCAAGTGTCATCAGAAAGAACCTTACTGTAATCAAGAACGGAGTTAAGGTATCCGACTATCTGGTTGATCCTGATGAGAGGAAAACGGTACGGAATGAGCTTGGATTATCTGACTCAGACTATGTAATCGGGCACGTTGGAAGGTTTTCAGAAGAGAAAAACCATAAATTTCTGATAGACATCTTCCGGGAGATTAAGAGCAGCTGCAAGTCGGCTAAACTGCTCCTCGTTGGAGATGGGGAGATGTTTGATGAGGTAAAAAAGTATTCTTCCGATTTAAAAGATGAAATTGTCTTTACCGGAAATGTGGACAATGTTCAGAAGTACTACATGGCGATGGATATATTTGTTTTACCTTCCATTCATGAGGGGCTCCCGTTTGTACTGGTTGAAGCTCAGGCTGCCGGACTTCCTTGCATAATGTCGACAGGTGTCAGCGAGGAAGCGGTGATAGGGGCAAATGTACACAGGATCTCTCTGGATGACAGGAATAAATGGATCGATCTGATCCTGAAACTCAGAGAAGTGGGCTTTTCGGACAATACAAAAGCAATCACAGACGCCGGGTTTGATATTGGAACTACAATTTCACAGATTAGAAAGCTATATAATGACAGGATGGAGTAGATACTGATATGCACAGAAAAAAAGTATTAAGTGTTTCGATTGCTTCATATAATGTTGAAAGCTATTTGGAAAACACAGTTCTTTCGATTGTCTCCCAACCGGAGATACTGGAAGCAATTGAAATAATAGTTGTGAATGATGGGTCAAAAGACAAAACATCAGAGATAGCGCATGGACTTGAGGCAAAGTACCCGGATACAGTCGTTGTCGTTGACAAGCCAAATGGCGGCTATGGATCAACTATCAATGCATCTCTCGAAATTGCCAGAGGCAAGTATTATAAACTGCTGGACGGAGATGACTGGTATGAAAGTGAAAACCTGCCTGATTTCGCAGCATTTCTGGAGTCCTGTGAATCGGACATAGTTGTCTCTCCATACTATGAGGTGTACGAAGGCACTAATGAAAAAGTCCTGAATAACAGACATGAAGAAATTCCTGAGACGGGATGTATGATAAAAGATCTTTCTCTGGACGACATTCTGTTTGCAATGCATGAGATCGCTGTCAAAACAGACACACTGAGAAATTTTGGAAAGGGAATCACGGAGAAATGCTTTTACACAGATGCCGAGTATGTAGCCTTCTGTATGATTGAAGCTGAAACGATTTCCAGATTCGGCAAACCGGTGTATTGCTACAGGCTGGGGCTTGAAGGTCAGAGTGTCAGTCTGACCGGAACAAGGAAACATTACAAAGATCTGCCTGTTGTGGCGAAAAGCATTTTTTCATCCTACGAGGAGAACCGTGAAAAACTGCTGGGCGAGAAGCAGAGGATAATAGAAAGAATAGTTTCACTGATTGCGTATAACACATACAGGGCTTACATGTTGCTGGAGAACCCTGTAAGTAAGCGCAGGGAGCTTATAAACTTTGACAAATCGGTTGAAAAGAGCACTCCGGAAGCATATGCGATATCAGGAAAGAGCTCAATGATCCGATTCCTCAGAAAGTTTGGGTTCAGGCCGTACAGGCTGCTGTGCGCATATACAATGAAGCGCTTCATCAAAGAAAACCAAAGCAAATAAAGTTGCTGATTATTTAAAGGAGACCGGACCCTCATGAAGAAAGTCCTGATATATAACTGGTCACATGTAGACGACATGATAGGCGGCGGAGTTACGGTTTATATACAGAACCTGATCAACGCATTGATTCAGTCGGGAGAATATAAGGTAACCTTTTTAAACAGCGGATGGACGTATGACAAATCCGGAAAGACCTATATAAAAAAGGTCAATAACCAGTTCAATCCGTTGCTTGAATGCTATGAAATTGTTAATTCTCCTGTACTTGCACCGATAGAGCAGTGTGCGGAGAACCTGCGCATTTACCTTAATGATAAGACGATGCTGCCGATCATAAACGATTTTATTAAAGAGCAGAATGGCTTTGATGTGATTCACTTTAATAATCTTGAGGGCATTTCGCTGGATGTTCTTCGACTGAAAGAAAAGTATCCGGACATCAAGGTAATATATTCAATGCATAATTACTTTCCGTTTTGCTCCAGAGTTAATCTGTGGCAGGATGGCATAACGGATCATCCTCATAACTGCAATAAATCATCCTATGATGAATGTGTGAATTGCTACAAGAGAAACGCATATTTTACAACGGTGGCAAAAAGAAGAAAGCTGAACCTTGTAACAAGAGCGTTTTCGCGTATTGTTAATACCGTCTATCAGGATAAGGGCCGCGGCGAGTTGTATAAGGCGTTCACTGAGGAAAATGTACGGCAGATCAATAAATATGTGGATCTTGTTCTGGCGGTTTCAGAACGTGTAGCAGAGATCGCATACAGATACGGAATAGATAAGGAAAAAGTCAGGGTGTCATACATAGGCACTAAAGTCGCGGAGTCTGCCCGGTATTCCAGGAATGCCACGTATGACGGGAACACTTTTAAAATCATGTATATGGGATATATGAGACCTGACAAAGGGTATTATTTCCTTATTGATTGCTTAGATGTGCTTCCGGAAAAATATGCAGAAAAAATAGATGTATCTATTGTTGCAAGGTATGATGAAAAGAAAAACCGTGAAGAGTTAGCAAAACTGGAAGAATTTAAGGATAAGTATAAGAATATTACGCTCATAAACGGCTATACACCAAAAAATCAAAAGGATTTGCTGCAGGGAATACACCTGGGAATCGTACCTGTTCTGTGGGAGGACAATCTTCCGCAGGTCGGCATTGAGCAGATCGCGTATGGAGTACCGATTCTTGTAAGTGATCTTGGCGGGGTGAAAGAATTGTGCCGTGACTCCCGCTTTGTCTTCAGGGCAGGAGATGCCGATGATTTTATAAAGAAACTGACTGCAATCATGGATAATCCGGAATATCTTGAAGAGTACTGGGGAAATGTTATGCACCTCAGAACTCTGGAAGATCACTTCAGGGAAATTAAAAACCACTATAATTAGACAGTTGCCGGCATGACAGAAATGCGCATCTGATACAGGAGGATCCAATGGGTGGAATTGAGGAAAAAATAAAAGAAGTAATAAAAGCCCCGATCAGAAAAGCCTGCGATTACATATGCGATTACAACAGAGCGATGATAATGGCTTCATCGATCAACAGGAACTTTGAAAAATACAGAGGCATTAACAGAGGGAAAAACGTGTATATCATCGGTGGCGGCCCGACTGTTAATGACTTTAAACATGAGAAAACGGAAAATGATGTCTATATTGGAATAAACAGAGCATTTAAGGATGACCGGTTTGAACTGGATTATCTGTTTGCCCAGGATCAGCTCCCTGAAGGCTTTGATGACTTCCTTAACTACAGAGGAGATAAATGTAAGAAGTTTCTCGCAATTATTCCATACAATGAGTCTTTCAGAATCAAGGAATACCGGATCAAAGGGAATAATTATGAGAGGTACGTACTTGCAAGCAGAAGGATGAAGGAGGTTCCGATTGATATATCAATAGAACCGGTTGCGGATCTGCGGGGTACGGTGTTCTCGGTGCTCCAGTTTGCAGTTTATACTGATCCGGATAACATCTTTCTGGTAGGAATAGATTGCAGCAGCGGCAATGTATACAATAAAAACAGTGATGATTACAAGTATCAGTTTGAGGGGTGGGAAATCATGAAAAAAGCCCTTGTTGATATGGGAGCATACGACAAGGTGGTTTCCATTAATCCGGTAGGATTAAAAGGCTTCTTTCAGGATATGTATTTAAATAACGATTAATGGGAAGTGAGATTTACTGCTCAGAAGAGTATGGATTTAGAATAACAAGGAGCCAGGCAGCAAACATTATGCTGGGTGTTGCATTGATTTGCAATATTGTCTGGTCAGGTAATCCATATGCAGGCTTTAACAGTCTGCTTTGTATGGCTCTGTTTTTCTGGAACCTTTATCTGAGCCGCCCGGTTCTTTATTTAAAATACCTGCATTACTTTTTTGGAAGCGTTGCCGGAATACTCGGCTGCGCTGTAATAGAGTATTCTAAAATACCGTTGATAGAACTCAGCGATGAATCACATTTTTGCGGATCTCTGCCATTGCTTGTTTTCTCCTGGTGGATTTTTATCTTCACATTATCGATTTGTGATTCACGGATCTCAGATAAACTTGAGAAAAGATCAATGGAAATAGGGAGCAGCCTTTCGGACGGCTTCAGATTAGATAACAGAACGATTAATTCGGTGTTTCTGATTCTCGGAATCATAGGATGCTTTCTGACGGCAGCTGTTTTTGCTGTTGTCAGCAAAAATCCTTCTTTTAAGATTGGTCTCGACCGTTTTGATTATTCAATGATGTTTGATTATGGCGCCTTATATGGTTACGCGCTGAGATTGATAAAATATCTGATCATTCCATGCATAGTAATAGCATTAATCAACAATAGTAAAATAGGATGGATCGCAATAGGCTTCTATTGCCTTCATTCCCTGTGGATAGGCAATAAGTTCGGCAGTTTCTTTTCTCTTCTTTGCACAATAACGATGATCTATAGCTGCAAACTGGAAGCTTATATCTGGAAGGCTAAGAGACTGGTCGGGCTGCTGATGGTATTAGTGCTGTTTCTTGTTGGGGTGGCAGTTGTTGGTGCATCATTTACAAAAGAATATGGACTGACTGATTATTTTTCTCCCCGCCTTGCGCAGCAGGGACAGTTATGGTGGAAGACATATGATTTGTCAAACAGCGCACATATTGGAGAGATTAAAGACGAAGTAGAATCAATAAGAAAAGGTCACCCGGAAATCGGAGAGAATGTCGATTCGCGGTACGGAGTCTATAAAATAATGTATTATACTACGCCAAAGACAAAAGTCGACACAAAACTGCAGGCAGGATCAAGATACACTGAAGCAGGCTTCGCTGCTGCATATTATTATCTGGGACCTTTAGGCTGTGTTTTGTTTGCAATACTGGGCGGGGTTCTGGCGAGCGTTTTTGTTAATTATTTCTTATTCTTTTTACGATACAGGCAGTATGTCAGGGCATTTATTCATTTGCGGCTTTATTCCAACCTGGCCGTGTTTATGTCAATGTTTATTTTCTTTCCATTCTTCAATAAGACATCACTGCTGAGTTATGCAATACTATTGCTTGGAAAG
>JBGUVT010000043.1:0-9821 GCA_045220485.1 Anaerovoracaceae bacterium
CTGCTCGGAAAGACCTGCTACAGTGATCGGAACAGTTACAGCGATAGTTCCTTCAGGCAGGAGTTCCTCTGCTGTAGGCTCCTCTACGACCTTGGTCTTGTACTTTCTCTTATGACGTTCCTGCTTTTCGAGAGCGGCCTCGTCATAGATGTTATTACTGTTGTTTCTGCGTCCGCCAGGTCCGTCTTCACGTCTGTCGAATCTGGACTGCTTATCTCTGTCACGGTTATCGAAGAACTTCTTGCTCTTTCCCTTTGAAGCCTTGCCTCCTCCTGAAGCCGGTGCAGGAGCCGGTCTTTCTCCCTGCGGCTTTCTCTGGCGGTCCTGACGCTCCGGACGTTCCTTGCGGTCCTGGCGTTCCTTGCGGTCAGGACGATCCTGACGGTCTTTTTCGCCTTTATTCTTTGAAGGCTTCTTCTTGTCACTATCAGAAGCCTTGTTCTGTGATCTTTTTTCGCGCATCTGACGCTTCTGCTCCTCAGCCTTTTTCCTTTCGGTCTCAGCATCGGAAATCTTTTTGAAGCGCATCGGCTTGCCGGGAGCATTAACATACTCCTCTTCTTTAGCAGGTTCCGGTTTTACGCTTTCGGTCTTCTCAGGCTTTGCGCTTTCTACCTCTTTTGTTTCGACCGGAGCCTCAGCAGGAGCTTCCTCTGCCTTCTCTGCAGCAGGTTCAGGAGCTGCGACCGGCTCTGCAGCCTTTTCTGCTGCTGATTCTTCTGCCTTTTCAGGTACTGCAGGCTCATCAGAAACCTCCGGCTTATCTTCAGCCGGCTTTGGTGCTTCAGGTTCTTTTTCTGCAACAGGAATCTCAGCTGTCACTGCCTCAGGCTCTTCGGCTTCAGGCTCAACGGCTTCGATTATGTCTTCTGCAGGCTCTTCTTTTTTAGGCGCGACCGGCTTCTTAGGAATCACCGGTTTGCCGGCAGGCGGCTTAGGTCTTGCACCGTCCTTATGTACAACAGGGACAGCTTTGATCTTAGGTTTGTTTCCGCCTGTCCTGGCGCCCGAGGCAGTTCCTCTCATCATGTTGATAGATCTTGTAAGCCTTTCAGCTGCCTGATCTTCAACAGTGGATCTTGCGGAACTTATGGCGATACCAAGCTTGTCCGCATAGCCTTTTAGTTCCTGTATACTTATGTCAAGTTCTTTGATAAGTTCGCTAACTTTCTTTGACATCCATACCTCCTTGGCAGCTGACGGACAGCTGTCCGATCAGTCTGCTGATTTCCTTTTCATCTAGATTTCGCTTGCACACACGATTGAATGCCTTCCGCTTTACTGCGGTTCTCACACATTCCTCACTTCTGCAAAGATAGAAGCCTCTTCCTTCTGCCCTGCCGTTTACATCTACAACAGGATCCTGTCCGTCCAGAACGAATCTTATAAGCTCGTCCTGCGGCTTCGATTCTCTGCAGGCAATGCATCTTCGCATCGGCTTAGTTGCTTTGTGTCTCCTCAATTTCAGTGACCTCTCCGGCTTCTTCTGTTTCGGAATCTTCATATTCATCGAATGCGAAGCCCATCTCCTTGAGCTGATCATTGCTCTTGATATCGATCTTCCATCCGCTGACTCTTGCAGCAAGCCTTACATTCTGACCCTCGCGTCCGATTGCAAGCGACAGCTGCTGTTCAGGTACGACTGCTGTTGCAGCCTTCTCATCTTCATTAATGTAAACACCTTCAACGATGGCAGGTCTCAGTACATTGCTGATGAGAACTGCAGGGTCCTCGTCCCAGACGATGATGTCAATCTTTTCGCCAAAGAGTTCGTCAGCGATATTCTGGACTCTTGCTCCTCTGTTTCCTACACATGCGCCTACAGGATCAACATTAGGGTCATGTGAGTAAACGGCTATCTTTGTGCGGGAGCCTGCTTCACGGGCTGTGCCTTTGATCTCAACAGTTCCGTCCGCGATCTCAGGAATCTCGAGTTCAAACAGACCTCTTACGAGTCCGGGATGTGATCTGGAGAGAAGAACCTGTGGTCCCTTGTTCTCCTTCTTTACATCCATTACGTAAACCTTGATGCGGTCTCCCGGTTTGAAGTTCTCTGTCCTGACCTGTTCAGATGCAGGTACGCGTCCCTCAGTACGTCCGAGTGAGATGAGCATTGTTCCGTTTGAGATCCTCTCGACCTTTCCCGTAACGATCGTTCCCTTCTTCTCGATGAATTCGTTGTAGGAATTAGTGCGTTCAGCTTCTCTGTTTTTCTGTACAAAGACCTGCTTGGCGCCCTGTGCGGCTATCCTGTTGAAATCTCTCGGGTCGATCTCATACTCGACTACATCGCCGAGCTCGTAACCGTCATATATCTCCTTCGCATCCTCGAGTGAAATCTGAGTCATATCATCTTCGACTTCCTCAACTACTTCCATGCCCATGTAAACAGTGACATTTCCCTCACTCATGTCTACATCGACTCTTACATTGGATGCTCCGTAATTCTTCCTGTATGCATTCTCGATAGAGTCCTTGATTGCTCCGATGATCTCTTCTTCCGAAAGATTTTTCTCTTTTTTGAGATCTGCAAATGCATCTAGAAATTCCTTGCTCATTGTTTCCTCCTGATTTTCTGTTTATTTAGAAAACTACTGCTAAATTTATCTTTGCTATTTTATCGGCAGGGATATCGAGTTCGCCTGCTCCCGTGTCTATTTTCACGACTCCGTCCTCTTTGCCTTTAAGGATACCTTCGTGAAACTTGCTGCCGTTTATCTGCTCATAAGTCTTTACTTCTACGGCTTTTCCGGCAAAGCGCACATAATCCGTGTCCTTAAGAAGTTCTCTGTCAAGGCCTGCCGAGCTGACTTCAAGATTGTAGCTTCTGTCAATGATTTCGTTCTGATCGAGCGCTTCACTCAGCCATACATTTACCTTCTCGCAGTCATCTATGCTCACATACTCTGATTCCGCATCAGCAGATTTATCGAGACTTACCCTCAATACCCATGAAGGTCCTTCCTTCTTATATTCGACTTTGTAGATGTCCAGTCCGTTCTCTTCAAGAAACGGCATCAGGATCCCTGTCACTTTTCTGCAGATATCGTCTTTTGCCATTTTATCTCCGTAGAAAATATCCATACATAAGTGAAAGAGTGGGAGTCCCCACTCTTTCGAAACATTAGCTTACTTTGCACTTATACCACCAAAGTTCTGTAATTGCAAGTATTTTATTGAAGTTGCCCCTGTATCAGTCCTTTTTTTCGGTCTCTGCCGGTGCCGGTGTTGCAGGAGCTGCCGGTGCTGCCGGTGCTGCCGGATTAGCTGCTCCGTCTTTCTTGTCCTTGTCTTTGTCTTTATCTTTCTTTTCCGGTGGCGGATCAGGTGGCTGAGTTCCGGTTGTATAGTACTCACCGTTCTTTATTATGACATTATCAGGTCTGGATTTGTATTCTCCGCCCTTAGCTCTCTTGACCTTGCTCATTATCTTGCCCCAGAGTTTGGCAGCCGTTGACGAGGTCGTGTTGAGTTCTATGTTGTTATCGGTACCTATCCAGAGAGCCGCTGCATATTTCGGTGTAAATCCGTCGAACCAGATATCCCAGGTCTCATCAGTTGTTCCGGTCTTTCCTCCGACCTTTTCTCCCGGGATCGCTGCATCGAATGCTATACCGTCTGATACTACAGTCTGCAGCACATCTGTCATGATATATGCGACACCTTCATTGAGGACACGTGTTTCTTCCGATTTTCCCTCGAGGAGCACCTTTCCGTCACTGTCCGTTACCTTGGTGTAGCAGATTCCGGAGTTGCGAACGCCTCCGTTCGGGAATACCGCATATGCGAGTGCCATATCCAGAGGTGTGACTCCTTCAGTCATAGCTCCCAGTCCGAGCGCTGCGAGATTTACATCATTGTACGGTTCGTTTGTGTCATCTATCGCTGTGCTGATACCGAACTTCTTTACCATCTCCATTGAGTAGTCAGTACCGATCTGCGCCAGTATCTTTACCGCACAGGTATTGATCGACTGCTGTATCGCCTGTCTGAACGTTCTGTATCCGCTGTACGTTCTGCTGAAGTTCTTAGGCCATGTTTTGCCCTTCACCTTCATAGGCTCGTCTTTGACGCCTGAGCTTGCAGTTATGTAGTTGCCCCACATGCTCTTGCCCTGGCTGTCATAACCGGTATCCTTGAATTTGAAGAGTTTTCCATCCTTCTGATACTCGTAGCTCTTCTGAAGAGCCGGAGCATATACGGCAAGAGGCTTTATGGAAGATCCCGGCTGACGCGGGCTTACAGCTCGGTTAAAGAGCTTTTCCCCTTTTACACTCCTGGTTCCGGCCATAGCCTTTATCTCGCCTGTGCCGACCTTTACTATGACCATGGCAGCCTCTACCTTTGCGTCATCGCTTACGGCACTCGGGAAATTCTCTTTCTTCTTGAATTCCTTGGTGATCACTTTCTGAGCCTGGGAATCAAGAGTCGAGTAAATGTTGAGGCCCTTGGTATAGATCAGTTTTTCCGCCTGCTCTTCACTGAGGCTGTACTGCTCCATCAGGTCATGTTTAACAGTATCAAGCAGATAATCCTTGAAGGACGAGCTGGAACTCATGCTTGCTCCGCCCGGATTTATGAACTCCTCAAGAGGCTTCTTAGCCGCTTCTGCTTCCTCCTTTGTTATATATCCCTGCTCTGCCATAAGGTCGAGCACCAGATATCTTCTGCTGCGGGATATATCATTTGCATAAAGGCCTTTCTCTACCTTAGTGGTCGTTTCAGCCTCATCATCTTCTGTCATCAGCAGCGCATATACTCCAGGTGCCTGAGGCAGTGAAGCAAGTGCCGCACATTCTTCAAGTGTAAGGTCTTCAACTTCTGTACCGAAATACTTCTTTGCTGCTGTATCTACACCGTAGCATCCATATCCGAGGTATATCGTATTAAGGTATGCCGCCAGTATCTCTTCCTTGCTCAGAGTCTCTTCTATCTCATGAGCATAGTACATCTCGATTATCTTACGTTTTATGGATCTGACACTCTTTTCTTCAGGCAGGAATATGTTACGCGCGAGCTGTTGTGTAATTGTACTCGTTCCGCTTATCTCCCCTCCGCCGGAAACAGAATTCCAGATGGCTCCGAAGATTCTCTTGAAGTTGAACCCCTTATGTGTCCAGAAAGTCTTGTCCTCTATCGCGATAAACGCATTCTTAAGATTTTCCGGCAGTTCTTCATACTTGGCTATCTCACGGTTCTCTGACAGGTAAATATCATCTGTAAGGTTGCCTTTATCATCATAAATATGGGTACTGACTTCCAGTGTGTTGTAAATCTGCTCAGGATGTATCGTATCTGCATGTGCGATCGTGATTGCTGCGTACGCTCCGCCTGCAATACCTCCGACGATACCGAGTGCAATCATTATCTCAATGATCGCCAGGACCCAGCCAAAGAATCCTTTTTTCTTTCTGAGCTTGACCTTTTTCTTTTTACCCGAAGGTTTCTTGCTGTCTGAAGGCTTTTCTGCAGGCTTATCTGATGCCTGTTTTGCAGCCTTGGCTTCAGCAGCCTTTTTAGCAGAAGCACTTTTGTTGGCAACTGCTTTTTTATCCTTGAGGTTCTTAGTCTTTGCTGACGGTTTGGCTTTTACGGATACGCCCTGCTTTACGGCTTTTGCCGGCTTTACGGCTTTCTTGCCCTTTGCCGCCTCCATTTCAGCAACAATAGCGGCCTCAAGCTTAGCTTCATACTCAGCCTTCTGTCTGGCTTCTTCGGCTCTTTTTGCAGCCTCTTCAGCTATCCTTGCAGCTTCGGCTTTTCTGATCTCTTCTTCTCTTGCAAGCAGTCTCTGTCTCTCTGCTTCGGCAGCTCTGGCCGCTCTTCTGGCATCCTGCTGCTGAGCTATTTTCTTTTTAAGAACAGTTTTGGCAGATTCGAGTTTCCTTGAAAATTCAGACGGAGCCTGTGCAGCTGCCTTTTGTTCTTCAGCTTTAGCCGGCTTCATCTCCCTGGTTCTGCTGTAATCTGCAGGCAGGCCATACTCCTTCTTTGGTTCCTCCGGAACTGCTTCTTCAGGGGCCGGCTCTTCTGTAACAGGAGGTTCTGCATCAGGTGCTTCAGAAGAAGGCTCTTCAGCAGGAACTGCTTCAGGTGCCATATCCTGTACCGGCTCATCCGGTTTGTTGTCAAAGTCAAAGTTAAGGCCGTCGCTGACGTCCGGAATATTGTCAAAATCAAACGAAAGGCTCGCCTCAGTCTGCTTTCTTCCCATATTCGCAGAAACATTGTGACTGTCCTGAGTGATCTCTCTTACTTTGTCTTTGCTTTTGTTGTTGTCGGACTGATCTGGTGTCATCTCTTTCTCCAACATAGATTTATTGTTTACACTTTGAATACAAAAAGTGCGGAAATCTTAGTTCCGCACCATTTTAGCACAAAATGTTGTCTTTATATCCATTTATGACGCTATATTTAGATTAAGATGTATTAAGGTAACAATTATGCTACATCTCAATGACTTTATGGTTAAGTGCAGGATCATGCGTACAGAATATGCCTGCGCATGCAGGGTCCTCAGCCGTCTTTGCAAGCCACCTCATGGTCCTGAGCTGGAGTGCTTCATTGGCTCCAAGGCCCGGAGCTTTCATGCGTTTCCAGCTATCCGGAGAAAAAGCTGCGTCTGAAGCTATGAAAGCATATCTGCCCTTTTCCGATACCTTCACACCGGCCTGACCGTCAGTATATCCCGGGATGCTTACCATCATCAGACTTCCATCACCGAGAACGTCGATTGCCTTATTCATGGGACCGGTAAGATAACCCCTGAAGAACAGTCTCTCTATTTTATATGGTTCCCAGAGTTCCCTGTTCTGTCTTATTCTGTATTTCGTTCTTACAGACCAATAGGCCTCATCCTCAGGTACTATGATCCTCCCTGCGTCCGACACATGCTTCAGTCCGGACACATGGTCGATGTCAAAGTTGGTTATGATCACCGCTTCCAGCTCCGCAGGGCTTATACCCATCGATGCAAGCTGCTCATGCACGGCCATTCCGGCCGGTACATACGGATGGTATACCGCAGCCAGATGCTTTGTGAGCACCTTTTCAGATGCTTTCTTATCGTATTCTCCCGCAGGACTTATGTCCCTGCTCAGTCCGGTATCTATGAGGAACAATCCATTCCTGTGTTCAATCAAAAAGGCGTGCACGGGAAGTTCAACGCGCTTAGGGTCCGGTGTCAGGACCGCGTGGCGCAGATCGCTCATCATGCCGCCTGTTTCGATCAGATTTTCTGATATTCTTATGTAACCGCAGTTCAGCACATGTATTTTCATATGCTGATTATAGCACGTTATTTTTTCAGCATGCGCATGGAATTCAGTATGCATATCACTGCAACGCCTACATCGGCAAATACAGCGACCCACATATTGGCTATGCCAATTGCTCCCAGCATAAGGCAGGCGAACTTGACGAACAGCGCAAATGCTATATTCTGCTTCGATATGCCGAGTGTCTTGCGGGCTATTCCCATGACAGCCGGTATTCTTCCGATGTCGTCATCCATTATGACTACATCTGCAGCTTCGATTGCCGCATCAGATCCAAGAGATCCCATTGCTATGCCGACATCTGCAACTGAGAGCACCGGAGCATCGTTGATACCGTCTCCTATGAACGCCAGTCTTCCGCGGTTCCTGTCTGCCTTATCACCGGTCCCGGCTTTTTTCTTAAGATCATTTATCAGTCTTTCTACGACATTTACCTTATCCTGCGGGAGAAGTTCCGCTCTGTAATCTGTGATACCAAGCTCGGAGGCAACAGCTGAAGCGACTTTCTCAGAATCTCCGGTCAGCATCATGATAGATTTCACGCCGGCTTTAAACATTTCGCTAATTGCTTCTTTTACTCCTTTTTTAGGCATGTCTGCGACAATGATCGTACCGATATACTTGCCGTTTTTAGCCACATAGCAGTTTGTGCCGATTACATCAGCAGTCGCTTCAGGCACCTCAATGCCCTCTTCATCAAAGAAGCCCTTATTCCCGACAGTTATTCTGTCGCGTCCGGCTTTTGCGGTTATTCCCTTGCCGGAGACATTCTTTACATCCTTTATCTTCGATTGTGCGATAGGCTTATCGCAGGCTTCGATTATTGCAGCAGCGATCGGATGTGTCGATCCGGCCTCGGCAGCTGCGGCATATCTTATTATATCGTCGGTATCATAACCGTCTGCAGCTTCTACCATCGCCACTCTGAACTTTCCTTCTGTCAGAGTTCCGGTCTTATCAGATACCACAGTATTGAGTTTTGCAAGAAGCTCGAGATAGTTTGATCCCTTTACCAGTACGCCTTTTGATGACGCGGCTCCTATGCCTCCGAAGAATGCGAGAGGTACAGAGATTACAAGAGCGCATGGACACGATATTACCAGGAATGTGCATGCCCTGAGCACCCATTTGCCGAATTCAGCGGTAAAATGCCCCGAGATCAGCGGCGGCAGAAACGCAAGTATGACTGCGGCGATAACTACTGCCGGGGTGTAATAATGGGCAAATCTCGTAATGAAGTTTTCTGTCACGGACTTGCGCGACGATGCTTCTTCTACAAGTTCAAGTATCTGTGATACTGTACAGTCGTCGAATTCCTTCTCCGCCCTTATCCTCAGCAGAGTCTCCCCGTTGATACAGCCTGATATGACCTGCTCTCCCTCGCTTACGAGTCTCGGAAGAGATTCACCGGTAAGCGCCGATGTATTCACGAAGCCGCTTCCCTGAAGGATAATACCGTCTGTAGGCACCTTCTCACCCGGCTTGATCACCAGGATGTCTCCCACTTCTATATCGTCCGGATCTATGACTTCAATGCTTCCGTCTTCCGCTTCGCGATTCGCAAAATCAGGTGCCATACTCATGAGTTCGGCAATAGACCCTCTGGATTTTCCGACGGCATATCCCTGAAAGAACTCTCCGATCTGATAGAACAGCATTACCGCAACGGCTTCTCCGAATTCCCTGCATCCGAAGGCACCTATTGTAGCCAGAGTCATGAGAAAGCTCTCATCAAAGAGCTGCCGGTTCTTTATACCTATAAGGCACTTGCGGACGACATCGTGTCCTACAATGAAGTAAGGTATCAGATACAGCAGCAGCTCAATGACAGTGCCTCCCACCGTGTCAGGGAACAATCCCATGTGCTCAGCGACCATGAGGATGACAAACAGCACGAGGGATATTCCTATGTTCCGTAATTCTTTTTTCTGCTTGCTTGTGAATCTTTCCATTACAGTACTACCTGACAGTCAGGCTCAACCTTCGCGATGCATCTGACCGCTTCCTCTACGACTTTATCGAATACTGCATCATCTGCCTCTATCATCATCTTCTGAGTCATAAAGCTAACCGAAGCATCAGTAACGCCATCGATATTCTTGATAGCTTCTTCCATTTTTGCAGCACAGTTTGCGCAGTCGAGGTCTACGAGTTTGAATTTCTTTTTCATTTCAGTTCTCCTTTGATTACTTTTACTCTTCGATGTGCTCCTTGCCCATCTCAATTATTGTTTTTACATGATCGTCATCGAGTGAATAATATATCGCCTTTCCCTCGCGCCGGCTCTTGACGAGTTTGCCCGTCCTGAGCGCTTTCAGCTGGTGCGATACTGCGGACTGGTTCATCTCGATATCTTCACATATCTCGCTGACATTCTTTTCTCCGTCAAAAAGATCGTAAAGTATCTTGATTCGCGTAGAGTCCGCGAACATCTTGAAGAGCTCAGCAAGCTCAAGAAGTTCCTCCTCACCCAGATCTTTTATGATGTAGTCATTTTCTGTCATCTGCTATCCCTTTCATAAGAAAAAACATATGCTAATACAT
>JBGUVT010000044.1:0-5072 GCA_045220485.1 Anaerovoracaceae bacterium
TCCCGGATGAGGAAAGTATATCGGATACTCTCTGGAAACTATCCTGATGATGGTTCCTTTTTCGTCCATCAGCAGCAGTTTGACCGCCGATGTTCCAAGATCGATTCCCGCATAATACATTTCTTGCTCCTATTTAACCTTGATAACCGCCTTGACCAGATCTGTCTTGTTGTTGACAGCTTCATCATAAGCATCCTGAATGTGGTCAAAGTCGAATTCGTGTGTAACGATTCCATCAACCTTGATAGCACCGCTTGCTACTGCAGCGATAGCTCTTGGGTAGATATTTCTGTAGCGGAAAACGGATTTGATCGTAAGCTCCTTGTCCATTACCTGAGCAAAATTATAGTCGATCTCAGGCTTGGTGGAGATTCCTACGAGAGTGACTGTTCCGCCTCTCTTGGCGAGGAACGGTGTCTGTTTAATAGTAACAGGTGATCCTGCGGTTTCAAATACCTTATCGGCAAATCTTCCGTCAGTGATTCTCCTGACCTCTTCAAGTACATCAACTTCCTTGCCGTTGAGCACGTAGTCTGCTCCAAGCTCCTTGGCCTTGGCAAGTCTTGCATCGACAAGATCGCTTACGATCACTGTTCCACAGCCGTGAGCCTTTGCAGACAGCAGTGTTGTCAGTCCGATGCAGCCTGCGCCAAGGATCACCACGATATCTCCTACGCCGACTTCCGCCTGGTTAGCAGCATGCATTCCTACTGAAAGAGGCTCGATGAGAGCGCCTTCCTTTGTGGTAAGATGCTCAGGCAGCTTGAAAGCGTATGAAGCAGGATATTCGATGAACTCCATGTTGCAGCCCTGTACCGGCGGCGTAGCGAGGAAGATCACGTCAGGGCAGAGATTGTACTTGCCCTCCTTGCAGAATTCACATTCTCCGCAAGTGAGTCCCGGTTCGAGAGCTACCTTGTCGCCGACCTTGAGGTCTGTAACGCCCTCGCCGACTTCAACGACAACTCCGCCGCACTCATGACCGAGCATATAATCCTGGCTCAGATCAACCTCATAAGCACCTACACGACCGCTGTGAAAGTAGTGCACATCGGATCCGCAGATCCCGACATACTCAATCGACACTACCACATTCCCTGGGCCTGCAGTCGGCTTAGGAATATCCTTGATTATCATTTTATCTGTTCCGCGCATGAATGCGCCTCTCTGCATCTCCATCTTTATTCTCCTGTCTGAATAATTTCTTCTGTTTATTCTGATTATAGATTAGCGCTGGATTTCTCCGTTGTCTACGTAGATCTTGATGAAGTCTGCAACGTTGTCTTTGTTGATCTCAGGAGCATCAACAAAGTCATTGACTTCTGTAACTTTCATCTCGCCGTTAACTACCTTCTCAGCATATTCCATGTTCTTCACAGCAAGGTCTGCTGCGGACTGAAGTGCTGTAGCAGTGAGCAAGCCCTCTTCGATCAGGAGACAGCCCTGCGCTGTTCCGTCAACGCCGTATGCAAGGAAGTTAGCCTTTCCGTCCTGTACATATTCCGGATTGTCCTTGATAGCCTCGATAGCACCAGCTGCCATGTTGTCGTTCATGGAGATGATTGCATCGATGTGTGTTCCCTTCTGTACCCAAGCTTCCATGAGTGTCAGAGCTTCATCTGAATTCCAGTTAGCGAAGTCTTCACCAAGGATAGTAACATCAGAACGCTTATCGAAGAAGTATGTATCCCAAGCTTCACGACGCTTGTCAGCGTGATAGTTTCCGGAAGGTCCCTTCAGAACTACTACATTAGCATTCTCAGGAATCTCGTCAACAGCTCTCTGAGCTCCTACAGCTGCCTGAGCTACAGGGTCAGCGTCTACAGTACCTGTTCCTTCCATGACTTCTGTGCTTCCACTTCCATCAAGGTCGTCCTGGTGAGTTGTAGGGTTAGTTGTGATTACAGGGATGCCTGCATCGATCAGCTTCTGAACATACGGAGCCTGAGCTGCGTTGTTGTTGGACTGTACGATTACGAGGTCATACTTCTTTGTGATGCAGTCTTCAAGAAGACCGTTCTCGGTGTTGTCATCTGCTTCACCTGATACACATGTGAGCTCGATGTCAGGATAGTTCTCAGCAGCCTTCTTCATCTCGTTGGTCAGCCATGCTGCGAATGTGTCTGCGCTTGCACGTGCAACGAAGCATACACGCTTTGTCTCGCCGCTTGATGCGCTCTCATCAGTACTTTCTTCGCTTGCTCCGCCGCCGCATGCTGCAAGTGCGAGAATCATCATGAGAGTCATAATGACGGCCAGTACTTTTTTCATAGTTTTCATAATTAAACTCCTCCTCATTATAAGTGGTACTTTTTATATAACATTGCCGCAAGGCGATTGTTACCTTATTTTTCCGGTTTCTTGTCAGCATCTGCTGCCGGCTCTGATGCTCCTTCCTTTTTGTCATCTGCGACCATGATCACCTTTTTTGTCTTACGCGACTTGGTCACCACATCGAATGCTACAGCAAGTACAATGATGAATCCCTCGATAACGCTCTGGATGTATGCGTTGACTCCGAGCAGGTTCATTACGTTCTCAAGGAAACCGATGATGAATGCGCCGGCTACTGTTCCGGATACTGTACCGAGGCCGCCCGTGAAGGATGTACCGCCGACGATGGCAGCTGTAAGTCCGGTCATCTCATATCCTATGGCTCCGTTAGGGAGTCCTGCATTATTTCTTGCCATGAAGATCATTCCCGCAAGTCCGATCAAAAGACCGTTGATAAGATATGACTTGTATATGCTCTTCTTAACGTTGATCCCGCTTGCCTCAGCAGCACTTCTGTTGCCGCCGATAGCATATACGCCTCGTCCGTATCTGGTGTTGTTCATGATGTACCAGATGGCTGCTGTTATTATTACAACAATCAGTACCGGTACAGGGATGAACGAGAAGATCATCTTCTGTCCGATATCTACATATTTACCGAGCTGCAGGATGTTCTGGCCGCCTGTGAAGTACAGCGCGATACCTCTTGCCACCTGCTGCATACCCAGAGTTGCGATGAATGCAGGTACATTGAACTGTGCTACGAATACTGCATTGAACATATTGCAGATGACGCCGACTGCAAGTGCTGTAATGAGCGCGAGCATCATGCTCTGTGTCTGCTTGAACACCGATACCGACAGACAACCCGCCAGAGCAAGTACCGATCCCACTGACAGGTCGATGAATCCTCCGACGATCAGGATCATCTCACCATATGCGATGAGGAGTCCTACGCACAGCTGACGTGCTACATTGATAAGGTTGCTGCTCTGAAGAAAATACGGGCTGATGAGTGAACATGCGATAAACAAGACCGCAAGGACCACGTATATCGCGTATTTTTGAAGAATACCTGTAACACTTTTATTTTCCATTTTTACTTATCCCTCCCTGATTTCCTGCATAGCATATTTCATGATGGCTTCCTGGCTGAACTCGCCTCTCTTAAGGCATCCGGTGATCCTGCCCTGCGACATTACGTAGATCCTGTCACACATTCCGATCAGTTCCGGCATTTCGGACGATACCATCACGATCGTTTTGCCCTGCTTGGCGATATCTGTCATGAGCTTGTATATTTCGAACTTTGCACCGACGTCGATACCTCTTGTCGGCTCGTCAAGAATCATTACCTTAGGCTCGCACAGAAGCCATCTCGCCAGCAGCACTTTCTGCTGGTTGCCTCCGGAAAGCGACGCTATCGGCGTCTCCAGAGTAGGAGTCTTGACGTTCATCTGCCTGAAGACCTCTGCAACTTCGTTCTTCTCCTTGCCCCTGTGAGCCGTGCCGCCATAGATAAATCTCTTGAGGTTGGCGAGGCTCGCGTTCTCGCGCACTCCGCGGACTGGCACAATTCCGTCCTCCCTGCGGCTCTCCGCGAGCATTACGAGTCCGTTCTTAATACTGTCCTCCGGGGACTTGATGTCCACCGGCTTGCCGTCAATCAGGATCTCTCCCGTCTCATGCGGGTCAAGTCCAAAGACAGCTCTCATTGTTTCCGTCCTGCCTGCTCCGACAAGGCCGGCAAAACCGATGATTTCTCCCTGTCTGGCCTCGAAGTTGATGTCTGCGAACATGTTAGTCTGGCCGAAGTCCTTGACTTCGAACATCTTGTCCCCGAGAGTGATGTCTTCCTTCGGATATACATTGGTCATCTTACGGCCGACCATCCTCGAGATGACTGTATCGAGATCAATATCTGATGCCCTGTCTGATGAAACGACAGCGCCGTCTCTGAAAATCGTGATGTCATCCGCGATCTGGAATACTTCCTCCATCTTGTGGGAGATGTATATGATGGATACACCCTGCTTCTTGAGATCAGCGATCTTCTCGAACAAAGACGCAACCTCACGCTCTGTAATCGAGGAAGTAGGCTCGTCCATGATTATGATGTCGGCGTCGTTGCTTACCGCCTTGATTATCTCAAGCATTTGAATGTCAGATACCGTGAGTGTTTTGAGTTTCTGCTTAGGTCCGTAAGGAAGGTGCTCTTTCTCTATGAACTCGGTTGCGTCCTTGTGCACCTTCTTCCAGTCGACTTTGCCGAATTTGCCTACCGGAAGTCTTCCAAGGAACAGATTCTCTTCTACGGTCAGTTCAGGTACATAATTGAGTTCCTGAGGAATCATCGCGATCCCGTATGACGCTGCCTGTATCGGATCCTTGATCGTTACAGGGTTGCCATCAATATAGATCTGTCCTGCATCCGGTTTGTACTGCCCGTTGATGATCTTCATCAAAGTCGACTTGCCTGCACCGTTCTCTCCGCAGAGGGCATGTACTGTGCCCTTTCTGACGGAAAAGTTAACGTGGTCAAGCGCCTTGACTCCCGGGAAGGATTTCTCAATTCCGGATACCTGCAGCTTGATCTCTTCTCCCATTCTACAATCTCCTTTCCAGTGCCGATATTTTAAAAGAAGTAAATAAAACACTTTTTAAAATTGTTTTTATTAGTGTCTTGTAAAGAGTATACATATCTTTTATGCCAATTGCAAGTATTATTTGATAGTTAAATTTTTATCTTTTGTTCTGTGCAATGAATTTCAGCCAACGAGTTGCCCATTCGACTAAAA
>JBGUVT010000045.1:0-4650 GCA_045220485.1 Anaerovoracaceae bacterium
CGTTAGTAAGTGTTTTGATCAATTGCCATCAGCTCCTTTCCTTCGTTTCTTCTGCTTATTGCTCTTCACACCCTGTTTGCGGGTGGAGTACCTTTTGTGCCTTGAACCGCGTCTGTGAAACGGTTTCTTTTTTCCGTGATCCTCACTGTCTCCCGCCATAACTGCATAGTAGTAATTGGTATTGCCGAACAGCAGCACCTTAGGGATCATGAATGTCGATTTGATCCATGCAGCAATGAATTTCTCTGCAGTCATACCGTTGTACTTCAGGAACCCCATAACTGCGAACGGGAATGCCGCCACTATGCACAGCCAGCTGGTGGTCTCAGTCCCGAGTATGGGATTGAGACCAAGGTAGATGCCGACTGCCACGCCGCATGCAAGGACAGAAAAAAAGAACTGCCTCAGCGACAGTCCGAAGAACATTGACTCTGTGTAGTCTCTTATTTCTCTGTTGATGCGAACCTCCATAGGGTCTACCTCCCTTCGGCGACCATGTCACCGCGCTCACGGTCAGGGTTCACCTTATCCAGTCCGCGGTCGCCCCTGCTGTAGTGATAGACGTTGTCCGAGAGGATGTCCTTCTCGTCCACAACAGTCCTGTTGGCCTGCTTCACCATGTCGCAGAGTTCCTTTTCAGTGATTCCCGGAGCGTCCGGCACAAGGATGACCTCATGCACGCTCGAAGGGAGAATATAGTAGTCAGAGCCGAGAAGCTCAGCTGCTTTCTCCTTCACATCCGGGTAGAACAGCGCAGCCGCTCCGAGCGAGCCGCTTGCATTGGTCAGCACATACATGCCTCCGATGTCCTCCGGTGCGATAGGCTCCTCCCTGTCGAGGAGATTGACTCTCTCCGGGCTGAAGAGTGCGCTGTTCATGTCTATGAGCATAGCAGGCTCCACGACAGCGGAGTTCTTCATCGCCTGTGCGAAGAGTGTTTCCTTGTCTACTTCAAGCGTTTCAAGCACGTTGTTGTTGACCGCGATCCTCCAGTCGCCTCCTCTGTCCTCGCCCATGTTGATGTCTGCGATGACGGCAAGCCCGTGTCCTACGCTCACATGAGGCGTGTTCATCAGGAACTCGCGGTTGCGCTTCTTCTCAAGGAGCCTGACAGTCAGATTGTCCTTGACCTTGTCGTAGCTCAGGTCTATCTCAGGCGGCTTGACCGCGTTTCTCGATGCCGAGTACATATTCGACATCTCAGTCGCAAGATATCCGATATCCGCTCCATCCTTATAAGCCTGATACAGCTCATCGACATACAGTGTAGGCGCAGCATCACTGCCCGGCATTCTGAAAGTCAGACCGTGCAGCTTCTGGTCGTTCATCTTGACCACTTCCACATCATCGATGATGATCTCCTTGTACACATCGTCCGGCAGGTAGTCCCTGACCTCTTCCTTCATCTTCTCAATGAAATCTCTTACTTCCAGCATTTCTTGCATTCCTCCATTTCATTTCTTGCAGTTTGTAACGGTACTGATCGATCCTCTTTGCTCTTGCGTTATCCGCAGAGTCTGCCGGGATCATGGCAATGTCTTTAGTGATAACTTCCAAAACTGCCTCCTTTCTTAGACACCCATAATTTCCTTTACGAGGTGGTCGCTCATCTTGACCATCCCCACGAGCACGAGCATGTTAAACGCAAGCTCTCCGACATACTTCCACACCATAGTCGCCGCTGCTGCATCCTTATCCACGACAGGCGGGCTTGCTGCAAACTTGCTGAATATGATGCAGGCAAGCACTATGATCGCACCTTCAAGACACACTCCCGCATAGCTCTTCAGAAAGCTGACTCCCACGCTTTGGGTAGGCTGACCGGCAAAGGTTGATAGCGGTATTGGCGCGATTGCCGTGTACATATACAGGCGGAAGAACCTGCCGTAGACAGTGAGTATGATGATGAACGACATCACGGTGATGAACAGACTGCCGATCAGCGTCACCGCCCAGAGCGGAATGCTCTCGAAGAAGCCGCAGTTCTCTATCGCCGTCACCATCTCGTTCGGCAAAGTCGTCTTGGTCGCAGATCCTATGCCTGAAGCGTTCATGATCGTTCTCATCGCTCCCTGAGCTATATCGAAGAGTGCCAACATCAGATCGAGTCCGTATGTGACTACACCTTTGGCAATTGCAAACCTGATAAACAGCTTAAGAGCATGCTCCGGTCTCTTCACATCAGTCAGGCTTCCGCAGGTCTTGACCACTCCCATCAGGAAAAACAAAACGAGCAGCGCCAGGCCTATGCCCTTAACTGCTCCGTTGATCTGCTGTATGACGTGCCATATGCCTCCGCCCTTGAAGCTCTGAGGTGATGTGGTCAGAAGCGACCAGACCTCAGCCATCTTCGTATTCCATGTGTTCAGTGCATTCTCAAGATTCTGCACTACCCAGTTGTCGTTGTCCAAAGTCTGTCACCTCCCCTCCTGATTCGTTTATTTACCATTGGTCTCACCTTTCCTCTCTGTCGCGGTCATGTTTTTTTCGGGTAACGCTGTGAGCACGCCTGTCTTTCAATTCCGCCGCTTTGCCTTCGTTCCAGCGGCTGACATCCCCGGTCAGGTATCCCGTTATCCTTCTGACGCGCTCAAACCTGACGCCCTCGCCGACCATGCCGTCAACGTTCTTCACTCTGTTGTTCGTCATGTGCTTTCCTCCTTCCTGCGCATAATAAAAGGCCGGTACTTTCGCACCGGCCGCCAGCAACTGATTATTATGTTGTTTCTTCTACTTCAGCACGAGCGGGCTGTCTGCTGCACTTTCACGGATTTTATTTACTTCCTCGAATACCGCCTGATAGTCTGCAGCCGCCTGTTCGTCAGAGGGGTCGAACTGCACATCTGACGGATATTCAGCGATATACATCTTTCCGTTCTTCTCGCCTATAACGCTGTAGCTCGGAAGCATCTCGTAGTCCTTGTCCGCAGGATCATAAGCCTTGATCGAAACAAGCCTGCCGCCGCAGTTCGCTTCTCTGGCTGCAACATTGTAGATCGTGATGGATGTCCTGCTGTCCACAGTGTAATCCCAGCTGCTGCCGTGAGTAAGCGTGATCGTGAAATGATCAGTATCTATCGCTTTCTCATCTCCGCCGCCCGCAAGCTGCAGATTGGATGCGATGTCATAGTCGTCTGATTCTTCTGTAGTCTCATGCCCGGTCTCTGTCTGAGGCTCCGATTCCGGCTCAGGTTCAGTCTTTGAGCCGCATGCCGTCATGACGAATACGAGCATAAGACTCAAAATCATTGCAATTACTGTCTTTGGTTTTGTCATATAGTTTTGTCACCGTCCTTTCGTAATAGTATATATAGAACACAGGCCTGTGTCATGTATCGGCAGCATTAAGCTGCCGGTTCTCAGAATCCCTGTCTTACGTCAGTTATGGCGATGAAAGAAATCTGATCAAGCGGGATTACATATCCGACAAAAAGGTCTCCCCACTCAATATGCTTCTTCTTTTTCTTCTTAAAGTCTCCGACGATGCCATCTTCGACCGGGATGTCATAGTCCTCATACACGTGCACCACTTCTCCGTTTTTCATATGCAGTTCAAGGTGCTGATAGTATTTAGGTTCATTAGGTGTACTCATATTCTCTCCTTTCTTAGCCCGTTATCATCTGCAGTATCTCTTTCGTAAATGTGATAATTATGCCGCCTGCAACGGTCAGGAACCCATTTGCGCGCTGCGACGGATCATGAGACTTCAGCGAAAGTCCGACCTGCATGATGCCGAGGCCGAGCAGTATAAGCCCGATTGCTCTGATCAGGCTGAATATGAAGTCCGACAGCTTGTTAACGGTGCTGATCGGGTCACCCGCAGCGTACGCAACGCACGCACACAGTATGAACGCCACTACCATTACCGAGTAGAGCACAAGCCCCAGCTTCATCGTGCTGTTGGCTCCTTTGAGATCGATTAATTTGTTTTCCTTCTTGATCATTTGTTGCCTCCATTCTTCTTAGCCTCTTCGGCTACCATCTTTTCTACATCTGCCTCTGACAGAAGTTCATAGTCTGTCTCTGGCAGTTCGATTACTTTAGCGTTTTCTACAGCTTCCCTGATAAGTTCCGGATCACTGACAAGTTCTATGGACGAGCCTGCATCCCAAGGCACTCCGTGTATATATGGCTCCATGTCTCCGTCTGTTGTCATCCGCACGTCGGGGTGCTTCAGGATGTCGTACTTCAGATCCATGACCGGTCTTTCTCCGCGAATAAAAAGAAGTGCGTATTTGTTATCCAGCATACGCACCTCATCAGGAGTCATAAGCTCCCTTCCCGTGTTCTGATAATTCGTAGAGTAATTGCCGTTCCGACCTGTACTTTTTCCGTAAGTGTTGGTGTCTATCGTCTCCTTGCCAAGCAGCTCACTCACATACTTATGTGTTGCTTGTTCGTTTCCACCCAAATATACGAACTCGTCAGTATTGCCTACGATGCTTTCCCACTGCTTTTCGAACAGTGCCTTCAGCTGCGCCAGATTCTGCAGGATGATACTTACTGACACGCCCCTTGATCTCATGACTGAAAGGATCTTGTCAAAATCATCCGGCAGGCTAAATAGTGATAGGTAAGCCTCTGATGTCTCCATCTCGGGCTTTTCCCCCACTCCACACCGTACGTGATAGTTTCCCATCATACGGCGT
>JBGUVT010000046.1:0-4377 GCA_045220485.1 Anaerovoracaceae bacterium
GGACACCGGAGCTTTTCCTGACTATTCCGTAGATATGATCAGCACCTCAGAATATACCGGAAAGCTCGAGAGCACTCTGTTCCATCTTGCAGATTATTACCGGACTGAAAACAGCATGAAGACAACGCTGGTATCAGCTGTGAGATATCCGGTGATACTGCTGCTTATGGTAATAGCAGTACTTGTGGTGATGCTGGCACTTGTATTCCCTGCATTTTATGGGGTTTATGAGAATCTTGCCGGAAGTCTGTCGGCATCTTCATATGGGTATATCAATGTGTCGTTCACTCTGACAAAAGTGATGCTTGGTATTATGATCGTGCTCCTTGTGGCAATGATTGCCGGAATTGTGATGTGGAGGGGCGGCAAAAAAGATACAGTCAGGAACTACCTGTCAAAATTTCCTGCATTCAGGGAGCTCTTCAGAAGCATGGATCTTTACAGATTCACATCCTGTTTTGATATGTTCCTCTCCAGTGGAGAGCATCAGGATGAGGCTCTTGTTAAGAGCATGCCTGTAGTGCAGACTGAAGCGCTCCGGGCACTGCTCCAGCGCTGTAAAGAGAAGATGGATGGCGGTATGAGTTTCTCCCAGACTGCTTACGAAGAGCATCTCTACGATCAGACCAACAACAGAATGCTGATACCTGCTGAAAGGAGCGGCATGCTCGATGCCATCATGCAGAAGATACTGTCAAATCTCAGGGTAAGCATCGAAAAAAGCATAGGTCATATTGCCAACACTGTCGAACCGCTGCTTACAGGTGTTCTGATGATATTCATCGGAATCATGCTCATAAGTCTTATGGTGCCGCTGATCGGCATCATGAATTCCATCGGATAAACGTTTCATAAGAGGAGCTCCGGCATGGAAAGAAGTAACCACTACAGAAGATTGATAGTGACGATCGTCATTACTGCGGTCATACTGGTCGCAGCCGTCTTCGTATGGGCCGGGAAGGCTGCGGAAGACAGCTTTGAGGAGCAGGCAGAGGCTATCAGGGATACCGTTTCAAGGCGCGCGCTTCAGTGTTACGTTATCGAAGGAGCGTACCCGGAAAGCCTCGACTATCTGGTGGATAATTACGGACTGGCAGTCAATATGGAGGATTACAAGGTCGTGTATATACCTTATGCAGAGAATCTTCCTCCTGAAGTCAAAGTGATATATATGAAGGACAGGTAAAATGCTTGAGAGCAAAAGAGGCATAGGAGACATAATATCGACTATCACGGTGACAGTTCTGTTTGTGGTCATCCTCAGTCTTGTCGTGTTCGCTGCGAGAGGATATCAGCATGCTTCGGAAGTTCAGAACATGAACAGCAATACCAGAGCTGTCGGCTCTTATGTGGTCAACTGTGTCAAAGACAGCAATACCAGCGAAGTAACAGTAGAAAGCATATCCGGAACTGACTGTCTCGTAATCAGGAGCGGCGACGGTTATGAGCACCGGATATTCATGATAGAAGGCAAACTTATGGAAGAGTATGTTGAGGCAGGGATCCCGCTTGATCCTGAGACTGCTCTTGAGATAGGTACTACAAATACATTTGTTCCTGAACTCGGAAATGACGGGCTGCTGTCAGTAACAACAGATGAAGGTGTTTCCGTAGTCAATACAAAGAGATAAGAGATGAACAATAAGAGAAGCATTGCGTTTACAGTGGAGCTCCTCGGGCTCTTCATACTGCTGATACTGGTGATCGTTATGATCACTCAGGTATTTGTGATGAGCAGAGCCAGGACCATTGAGGCCAGGCACCTGACTCAGGCTGTTATGATGGCAAGGAGCACTGCTGAGGCGGCATCGTCAGAGCATGATCTGTCTCTCCTTGCGGAAAAGATCAGGGACATGGACAATGTGCAGTCAGCCGAAGCAGATGTTTCCGGCGGCTCGCTTGACATCGTGTTTGACACCGACGGTAAACCTGCAGGAAAGGACTTCTGTTTAGTCCTCCACAGGTCTGAAGAAAAGAGAGCCTCAGGGGTATATGCCACAGATAACATCGAAGTGTATTACTGTGTTCCGGGACAGCATGAGGGAAAGATATACGATCTCAGTAACGGAAGACACTTTACTGCAGAGGAGGTGGGATCATGACTCATAAAACAAGACTCGGTCCGATCGCCATCTTTCTGGTGATAGTTACGATGATTATCACAACACTGGCAGTACTCACTGTAGCTACATCTAATGCCGATCTGATCATGGCAAAAAGATTTGCGGATATAACACAGATAAGATACGGGCTCGAAGCTCAGGGTGAAGAGTTCCTGAGCTATGTGGAATCAGCCGATGCATCAAGTCCGGCTGATCAGATGAACGGCGTAACGGATACAGGAAACGGATATGAATTTACCGCTGAGGACGGCGGTTACAGACTTGAAGTCGCTGTGACACGGCAGGACGGATCCGGAAGATATGAAGTGACAAAATGGAAGCTTACAAAGATCTGGAACGGTTCCGATCCGATGAACAGCTTATGGCCGGGCAACTGACAACTGCGGCATATATCAGAGAAAGAAGGGAACAACAATGAATCTCAATGAAATACTGACAACAGCGATACAGAAAGGCGCATCAGACATTTTTATCATCGCCGGTATTCCTGTGACATATAAGATCAAAGGAGTTCAGGACAGACAGGGCGGCAGCATCATGAAGCCTGATGACATAAATGTGGTCATTGATGAGATATATGTTACAGGCCGCCGCGCTAAGACAAATCTGGATATGAACAATGATGACGACTTTTCTTTTTCGATCAGGGATCTCGGAAGATTCAGAGTGAATGTGTTCAGACAGAGAGGTTCGCTGGCAGCAGTAATAAGAGTTATCAGATTCGGAGTGCCTGATCCGGCGCTGCTCGGTATCCCTGAGAGCGTACTCTCACTTGCCGATAATAAGACCGGACTTGTACTGGTCACGGGAGCAGCAGGCTCCGGCAAATCGACTACTCTTGCATGCATGATCGACAGGATCAACAGGAGCCGCGAAGCTCACATTATCACTATGGAGGATCCGCTGGAATATCTGCACTCACATAAGAAGAGCATAGTAAGCCAGCGCGAGATCTTTATCGATACTCCCGGTTATCTGGAATCCCTGAGATCCGCTCTCAGAGAGAGTCCTGATGTTATTCTTCTCGGAGAAATGAGAGATTTTGATACGATATCATCCGCTATTACTGCAGCTGAGACAGGAGTACTGCTCTTCAGTACTCTTCATACGTCAAGTGCGGCAAACACTATAAACAGGATCGTGGATGTATTCCCGGCAAACCAGCAGGTACAGGTAAGGGGGCAGCTGGCTCAGCTGATCAAGGGCGTTGTATGCCAGCAGCTCGTTACATCTGTTGACGGACATCTGATACCGGTATTTGAGGTAATGAAGTCGACTCCGGCCATACACAACATGATAAGAGAAGGCAAGCTCCACCAGCTCGAATCGGCTATGCAGGCAGCATCTGCTGACGGGATGGTCACCATGGATTCAAGCCTTCTTGATTTGTACAACAAAGGTCAGATCAGTAAGGATACGCTTCTTTCTTCATGCAATAACTACGAGTTTATGGTGAAGAAAGTCGGAGCATAGCATAGGAGGACGTGTGCCATGAACAGCAACGAAGACTATACTATCAATGTGAAAACATTTGGAGGCTTTTCGATCAGATATAAAGACTCCGAGCTCTCATTCGGGAACCAGAGTGAATCACAGATGGTCCAGCTTCTGCAGCTGCTGCTTCATTTCAGGAGGCAGGGACTGTCGAGGGACCTTGCTAAAGCGGCTTTGTTTGGTGACCGCGATGTTGATGATGTTTCACATTCAATAAGAAACATAATATACAATCTGCGCAAAAGGCTCAGAGCGCTCGGACTTCCGGACAGCCAGTATGTTGTAAAGAAAAAGGGCGTCTATTTCTGGTGTGACGATATAAGAGTCATAGAAGATGCTGCGGAGTTCGAAACAGCTTTCGACGATGCTATGAACTGTGAAGACAATGAGCAGAAGATCGACATGCTGACGAATGCGTGCTATATGTACGCAGGGAGATTCCTGGCCGGTAACGAATCCAGTGTATGGAGCGCCCAGGAAGCAGAAAGATACAGGGAAATCTTTTCAGACTGTATGATCGAGCTTACTGATATGCTGAGAGATGCGCATAAATACAAACAGCTCCTTGATGTGAGCACTTATGCCAGCAAGGTGGATCCTTTCTCTGAATGGGAGATACTGACCCTGGAAGCGCTCGGGAGACTGGGAAAATTCGACAGAACTGAAAGCTTCTACAGGAAGACTGTCGATATGTACGTCAAGGAGTACGGCGGCCGTGCCAACATTTATGTAAGAGAGTTCATAAACCGTATCGGTCTCA
>JBGUVT010000047.1:0-3593 GCA_045220485.1 Anaerovoracaceae bacterium
GTATGGAAGTTAACGATGACATATGGTACTTCCTGCGGATTGTCGTTGACTGATTCCCTCCATTTTTTACAGGTCGTCCTTATCAGCTCTGTGATCGTATCTTTATCTTTGCCATCAATACTTACGATCTTAGAAACAGTGCATGAGTCGTCAGAAAACTGCAATTCAATACTGTCTATCCTGTCTGTCTCAGGAATATCGACCTTCTTATCATTTGTACCAGTACAGCCGGCAAAAGCTAAAACAAGAGAGATCAATAATACAAGGAAACTGGCTTTCTTCTGATTATCCATCGGTCAAACAACTATCCTTCCTTTATTTCTATTGTCATGTCGCTAAACCTCTCTTTGATATCTATTATACTACTTCATTCGTTTTTCAAAGCGGAAATCCAGACCCGTTCCGCCGGTTCCATCATCTTCAGGCCCGTCTTCATCACATTCCTTAGAATCCGTATGACACGGCTCCGGATGGAAAGGATTGAAGAACTCCACAATATGGAATCCGCACTTGTTGACATAGAAATGGATATTCCTGGTCTCAAAATATGGTGTAAGTGTTTCCCAGACTTCGACCTCCGGATGCAGTCTTTCTATCTCGCACCACGCGGTATAGCCGATTCCCTTGCTGTGCGCTTCAGGCAAAGTGAACAGCAGATCCAATTCTCCCCGCGTACCATCTGTATGGATTACCGCGCCCCCTGCCCTTTCGCCATCGCAGATGATCCTATATGCCTCTCCCTTATCTATACTGTCCTCTATAGTTCTGCGGGATATGATCTCGCCCTCTTCCTCGAACTGATTATTGCGCATACCAAATTCTTCTGTGGATCCATATTTAAATGCCCATTGATTGTCTTTGATAAACTGCTCTCTGTCGTCTTCCTGCAAAGGGATCAGCTTCACTTGTGTTTTCTTCATTGCTCCACCTCCTGTCCGGCGCCGGAACAAAAAATCCCGGCGATGCCAACAACATCTTACCGGGCTCACCCGACACCTTATCTGATAGGCGGCCTGCGGACTTCTGTCCACGATCCCCTGTGCTACGGCACACTATCCTCCGGTGACCAGCTTTATTCGTGATATGGATGCATTATACGTTTATTTCGTATTTAATACAAGCTGCTTTTGAGGTGGTTACTCACATCTTTTGCTATATATATTCATCCTTTTGCTCGTTATCTATTTCCATAGAGCTGATCACTAACTCTCCGCATCCAAGAGGATCGTCACCATTCTGAACTTCTATGTTATACATTTTGCCTTCTATAACGACAAATGCCTCATAATACCTTCCCACATATTCATCGGTTGCATCTGTCGCAGCCACTATCTCATCAATGCAGTCAGGCAATGGTCCGTGCTCATCTGAAAAATCAACAAGGTCATTCTTATGCTTCTCTTTGAACTCTTGAATCAATTCAGGATCATAGTCACCATACTCCCATATCGTTATCTCTGTCATGTCATCTATGCATTTGTATGACTTCGCGCTGATCCTTTCTTTGCCATTATCACCGATCGTAACACCTATATCATCATTATCATGTGTAAAGCGTTCATCTGGCATGGTATATGTCAGATTGCCTATATGGTCACTAAGAAGTATATGTATATTACGAGGTGCGATATTCATCACAATAACAGTTGCCACAACTATTATCAGCGCCAACAACAGGCACGCCACTATCCTGATAGTCCTGTTTGCCCTGCGATTGCGAATCGCCATCTGCTCATTGATCCTGGAGAGCTGCTCTATTATCGCATCCTGATCATGACTTTCGACAGGCTTTTCTCCCAGCAATTCTGAGACTGACACTTCGAAAATCTCGGCCATATCAGATAAAAGTGCAGCATCCGGAACTGAAAGGCCCTTCTCCCATTTTGATATAGTCTGCCTTGTCACATGCAGCCTGATCGCCAATTCTTCCTGTGTAAATCCTTTATTCTTCCTGATAGTCCTAATGTTCTCATTTAGCATAGCCGCCACCCCAGTATGTTCTGATTTTCTGCTTTTATAGTAGGTCTACAGTCATCCTAAAGCAAGCAACGCAGATTAACATCTGTGGATTATAGTATAAGCATCTGCAAGCGGAAATAGTTGCAGGCTATTTTCATAATAGAACACTGAAAAATATGATTATTTAGGTTCATTTAAAGATTCTGCGGTATCCTGTCATTGTCAAACAGAGAGACAACAACTTTTCTTCATAACAATACTCCATACAAATACCTATGACGTTTCAGCCATGAAGGATATAATGAATCCTTCATGGCTGTTGTCATAGTGGAGAATTAAATATGGCATTACTTCTTTATTCATCTGGGGTGCTCATATCCGGCCGCTCCCATTTGCCGTGATCTGTTACGCTGCCGGATAATCATCAAAAAATCATTGCAATCCTTCCCGGAAGGCGGAGGTTCATTTCTGATCTCATATCTGTCCTGCAGCTGCTCTGCAATAGATTTTGCGGCACTCCTGCCGGCATAATCGTTATCAAGATGCAGGGCAATCGTCTTCACCTCGGGATGATTTTGAAGTGCATTATCCAGTGCTGCCGGGATCTTCATATTCGGTCTGTTGGGACTCGGGGCATATACTCCGCCAAGAGATAGCATAGGTTCTGCCCGCCAGTTGCCCGTCTGCATCTTCATTATCGTCGCGAAAGATAAGAGATCCACCGCTGATTCAAAGGTATGAAGGACTCCAGAACTGCCGCCTTTCGACTCGACCCTAAACGCATACCTCTTTTCAGATCCTGCGGCATCGCCCATGATCCTTTCGCCATTGGTTGCCCGGTAGCATGCATATGCAGCTTTGCCGGTCTCATCATAGCCAACGAAAATGCAGTTGTGATATGGCAGGGACTCATACAGCAGACCTTCAATAATACAGTCTCTGATGATCTCCCGGTCTATTCCCCGGCCGGTCAGATAGCGAATCACTTCAAGATTTGTCCCGCATTTCTCCGGCAGGAGAAGCTTTCTTTCTGTGTTGCTGTTATCCCGATTGAAAATCCTGAGAGTTTCAAGCTGAAAATCCCTGGACTTGTCAGTCAGGATATCCATCGCTTCAACGAACGGAAGTCCCTTGACCTTGATCAGATAATCGAGTGCAGATGTGCCGCCAAAGCCTCTGCTCCACCAGAACCACTTCCCGTTAGACAGTTTTAAGGAGTCGTGTTCGCGTAGGCACCAGGTATTTCCCCGCACATGCACAAGCTCTGTCGGCTCATATGTCTGAAGATATGTCATCAGGTCTATCAACCGTGCCTGCTTTATCTGTTCTTCGGTATAGTATGGCATGATCATCACCTCGCTTCTTCGCGGAAAGCACGGTTCTGCTCACGCCGGATCTGTTTTTCGAGAGATCTATCGATGCCGGTTATCATTTCATCGGCAAAAGATCTGATCCTTTCCAAAGAATCTTTCAGTTCCTTGACTTCTTTTCCGCTTGCCCACGAAGCCAGATACGGATAGGAGTAACTGGAAGAGTCGATGGAATAAGCTCCGGCTACAACACTGGCTATAGCTTCAGCTTCCGTCTCCATGTGTCTTCTGTCGAGAGGAAAGTCCTTGTCGCGGCCTTCCTTT
>JBGUVT010000048.1:0-10975 GCA_045220485.1 Anaerovoracaceae bacterium
ATCTGCTATTGATAAACAATTCAAGCAAGATTATTCGTCTGTATCTAAAGAAACTGAAGATATGATTCTAAAGTTCGATACAAAATCCCTAACTTTGCCTGATTTAGTGTTGCTTTATTGTGTATACTGCTATGCATTACAAAGCGCCTTGTTAAAGGCTGTTCAACTATTATTTGAAGCAATCCTTGGAAAAGAATTTGTTGTATTAAACAACGATAATATAATAAACATTAATCACATAGGGAAAAACCGGGTTTATGAAAAATATATAGTACTATGTCAAGGAGCCTTTTGGGGTCTTGGTTTTTCAAAGATTGGAAGCATTGTCCTTCTTGACTGTGATTTGGGCGATAATTATCATATAAAAGAGTTTGGCACGGTGTATTCTGAGACTTTTAGCTTCGCAGGAGAGTTCGGAGAATCTACTAAATTTTCATTTGCGACGGTTGATGAAGAATTGAACCCACTACATATATTCACGGACTATGCGATGAATTCAAAACTTGGTCATATGCCTGTGAAGTGCGATGAAAAAGGGCACAAATATGCAACATGATATCGTTTCTAATGTGTACAACTTAAAGTAATCGTATTCTATTGGATGCAATAGTTATGAAAAGGAGGCTTTGCATTTAGATATGAGCACAAGGATAAACTATGATGTAATAATAAATGACATGGAAAAGTCTAAAAAACGAGAATATATAGTGAATCAGAAGCTCACAAAAAAGTTATTGAATCAAGAATTGCCAAAGTCTATTTTCTCCGAGCAATATATCAAGAGAGGGAGCAATAGCCTGTGCAGACATATAATAGATAAGGGATATAAATTTAAAGTTATAGAACCTCAGATAATCATATATAAAGAATAAAATAAAATAAAAGAAACAGGGGTAAACAACTTGTATAGCGCAGATGATTAGATGAGTGGTTAGATGAAAAGCAGATGGCGTGCGACCTCCTCTCTTTTCAAGGCTTCCGGCAAAGCGTCACGATTCGATCCCCCTACGCTCCACCATTCAAACCGTTGAAATTTCAACGGTTTTTTAAGATGCGACTGTCTCCGCTGCCTTGAGAGTTGCAGGCCAGGTTATCTGAAATAGTAAATGCACATGTGAAGATGTAACCGCACTCTCCAACCAGAAATAATTGGTTTTGTGCAGTTACGACTTCGTAATTGCCGCAGTTGCAGTTGTTAGTGCTTCACTGTTTGGGATTTTCTGTTAGAATTGGTCCAGGAATTCGCACGTTAAAAGAGCGGGCTGCACAGGTCAAATAATTTTGCAGTTGAAAGTGCACTCCGTTTTCAGCAGTTATTGTGCGTATCCTGCCTGTCGTATATATAGTTTCAGCTTATTTCTTGAGAAGCTCCGGTTTCAGGCAGAGCTCCTTGAGTGGTATGTACTTCAGGCCGAGCCTGGCGGCAGTCTCTTTGCCATATTTGGCTGCAAACACCTCGTATGGGGACTTGGCATTGAGGCTGGCGCGAGGCAATGAATTGATGTGATTCATCATAAGAGTGACATCCTCCTGAGTAAGATCGTCAAAGCAGGATCCTTTAGGCAGAATGTATCTGATGAATTCGTGGTTGCGCTCACAGCGGCTCTTCTGGTTGGTCTGCTGCGGATCACAGTAAAACACGCGGCACTGGAATTCACCGGTCTCCTGATCGATCTCAATTGAGGACGGATCAGTGAACTCAGTACCACGGTCAACTAAAATGACCTCAAATATGCGGGAAAACGAATCTCCCATCACTTCGCGAAGAAGCGCGTATGCAGCAGCAACCCCGGCTGCTGCTTTTGCGTCTCTTAGAAACATGAGCTGCACACTGCAGTCCCTGAAGAAGATAGTCAGTATGACTTTGCCGCCCTTGGTGCCCTCTACTGTATCCATTTCAGACACTTTTGCTCCGGGATGTTTCTCGAGATGATCCAGGAATTCCGCATAAGACCTCCCTACATGGCATTTCTTGTCGACATGTAATTCAGGACCGCTCTTCTGTCTGGCGGGTTTCCTGCGGACCTTCCTGTGAAGATCCAGATTGTCGACATCAAAGGCTCCTTTGTCTATGTAATCGTACAGAGTCCTTTCAGAGACAGGCATGCTGTCAGCGTATTCGGCATAAGCGACCGGCAGAGAAACTCCGTTTTTTATGAGAGGGATCACGGTTGCAGCTATGTATTCCATCTCAGACTCACTGAGTGAAATGCCGGCTCTGGACTCTGAAAGAACACGTTTATACGCCTTATGAGCATATTCAGCATCATAAAGCCTCTTAGCAAGAGGGCATGGTATCCGATCAGCACAGCCATTGCAGCAATAAGGCGGCTTAAGGAGCTTAGGGCAAATCTCGGGCTCATAACGATCACAGTACTTTGCACACTGGGAGCATGCGATGTTACACATTTTCTTAGTACACACAGGTGCCGGACATTTGGATGTGTCTTCAAATATGCATTCATATCTGAACTTGCATTTGCTTCTGGCCGGTTTGCCTTCGCCTCGTACGTGAGCCTTTATTTCACGGCTTATGCTAGTACGGTTCTTACCTGTAGCATCAGCTATCCTGGAAAAACTCTGGCCAAGAGTAAGAGCTCTCTGGATGAGCAGTCTTTCGTCATATGTAAAGTGTTTCATGATGGATCCTTTCCGGCAGGATACAGGTGCAATTGTAGCTAAAACTTGGGCATGAAAAAACGTGAAGTTGAAACTGCACTACAGCCAACTTCACGCCTCCGCGATCCGAAATGCACTTTTTATTTACATTTACTTATACAATTAACCAGAGTTGCAGGCCATGCAGTTGCTGTAGCTCATATGAGACAGCATGCAATGGTAGCCTCTGATTATGCAGTAAAAGTAATCAGTTTACTGCATCCAGATTGCATGGAAGCAGTCAGAAAAGAACGTCGGTGGCAGATCTTCCATCTGCAGGAAATCAGGAAAACAAAGCAGAAGCAAGATAGTTTCTCTGACAGAAAAAGCATATCCGGATGAATTCATATATGAGAACAGTCATTATGGTGCTCGCGCATCCATCAGAGGAAGGAAGGCAGTCGCGGCTGCGATATTCCTTCTCCAAGCTCTGCAACCTTTACTTTGTGACTTAAAGTGACTTACGACTGATTAATAATTGATTGCTATATAGTTTGATACGATAACTATACTAAAGTTTGGGTACAACTCCGGGTACAAACATGGACTGCTTTTACCATGCTATGCAAAAATGTATTAGCTGATACATAAACAGGATTATATAATTATATTTATGAATGGTATAATATAGTTAACTAGAAAATGCGGCAGATGACGTAATGCCATCTCACGGTGATAATGATGTAAAGGAGGGATTATCATTGGAAAGAAATTATTTTAATCTCAAGGGACAAGTAGCTATCGTAACGGGATGCTCAGGCGGACTCGGAGTTCAGATGGCAAAGGCTCTGGCAAGCCAGGGATGCAATATAGCTCCTGTAGCCAGACGTCAGAACAAGATCGAAGAAGTTGCTAAGGAAATCTCTGAAGAGTTCGGGGTTGAATGCTTCCCCGTAAGATGTGATATCACAGATACAGAGATGGTAAATGATATGGTCAAGCAGGTTCTCGACCACTTCGGCCGTGTCGATATTCTTGTGAATAACGCCGGCACAGGAGCAGTAGCGCCTGCTGAGGACATCACAGATGAACAGTTCGCAAACGAGATGGATATCGACCTGTTCGGTTCGTTCAAGGTAGCAAGAGCAGTAGCTAAGCAGGCTATGATTCCTGCAAATTACGGACGTATCGTCAACATTGCATCGATGTACGGTCTGGTAGGTAACAAGGTAGCAGGTTCAGCTCCTTATCACGCAGCAAAGGGCGGCGTAGTCAATCTTACAAGAGCTCTCGCAGCTGAATGGGGCAAATACGCTATCACAGTAAACGCTATATGCCCTGGTTACTTCTATACACCGCTTACGAGAGAGACTCTCGACAGCGAGTTCTTCCAGGCAAATGCAAGAACTATGATACCTATGGAGAGATATGGAGAAGAGGGTGAGCTCGATTCTGCAGTATGCTTCCTCGCAGCTCCGGCTTCAACATATGTAACAGGTGTCATGCTCCCTGTGGACGGAGGGTATACCTGCATGTAAGGCGGTTTTACAGCACATGAAAACCCGGAGCGTTATGGCAGCGCTCCGGGCTTTTTATATTCTTCTATTGCCGTATTATTTTTCTGACAATTATCAGCTGCTCAGTTTTTTCAGGTATCGAAGCGAATTCCCGATTTCTTCCAGCATGAATTCCGGATCACAATCATAAAGCTCCGCGATGAGGCCGCCATCATACCCCCTGTCCTTTAAACGCCGTGTTATTTCCTCCAGAGGAATATAACCTCTCCCGACAGGACACGGATAGACAATTGTACCATCGGCACATTCCTTTTTAGCGTCTCCCGGATGAATAGGTGAACGGCTTCTGTCTTTCACATGTACGGTAACGATGAAATCCTTTAAAGCTTCGAACGCTTCCAGAGGATCCTCCTGATACATGACAAAGTTGCCGGTATCAAAAGAGCAGAGAAGTCCTTCCGTATTGTCCATAAACCATTTCATCCCGCTAATACAATTGTATGGCGCGATCATCCCGTCAAAGTCTTCCAGCGTGACCTTGACGCCGGTCCCCTCTGCGAAAACGACTGCCTGTTCCAGACCTTTTCTCATGTTCTCATTGAGCTCGTCCTTACGGTCCTGTTCCCCGGGGAAGAAGACGCCCGGGAGCAGCAGCACATTACCTGCATGGACCTGCGCTGCAAGCTCGATACATTTTCTGCCGGTTTCATCATCCGTATTGTGCGCAAAGTCACAGAACTCATACAGTCCTTCGAATCCCAGTTCATACTTATCCAACAGCGGCAGCAGCCACTCCATGTCTGTACGGATCGTTTCCGATCTTGCATAAAGATTTTCAAGTCCTGCTTCTTTCAGCTGTGCTAACGCTGCCTCTACACTTACACCTGAAGCCTCTGCTCCGGTCTTAATATTTTCATAAAACGCCGCTAGTTTCATTTTGCTTCCCTCTCATTAAAAACAATAACATATTATATAAATATAGTAATAGCAGACTGGAACATTATCAATTATAACGTAAATACTTATAGAAAACAAACGCATGCGATTGACTGCATGCTTTCGAAATGATACTATCATTTTTATGGATCAGGAGGTTTTAAATGATAACCAGACCGGAAAAACCGCAGATAGGATATCTGCTTAAGAGGATCAATGAGACGCTCGAAAGGCAGGTCAATCAGGATCTCAAAGCTTATGATGTTACATTTGCACAGATGAGGATGCTGATCAATGTATATTTTGCCGGAAAGGAAGGAGTGCAGCTCAAGGAACTGGAACATTTTTTCCATGTAGCCCAGTCCACTGCGGCAGGTATTGCTGTAAGACTTGAGAAGAAAGGCCTGGTTTACAGTTCTTCAGAACCGGATGACAGAAGAGTCAAGGTGCTCTATATTACAGATAAAGGTAAAAAACTCGTGGAAGATGATTACAAAAACTATCTTCTCACAGAGGAGAAGATAGTATCTGTCCTGTCTGAAGATGAGAAAGAACAGTTCAGAGACATACTTAGCCGTGTCCTTGCAAACCTGACCGGAGAATGAAATGCGCCCTTCCCCTGAAGCAGGTGCATTTTTAAAGACCGGAATAATCGCATGCGATTGAATAATAATGAAAACGGAGATAATAAATGATAAGAACTTTGCTCAGAAATGTACGTCAGTATAAACGGGATACCATCCTGACGCCGATTTTTACGGGACTCGAGGTCTTCATGGAGATCCTTATCCCTTTCGTTGCGGCATCGATAATTGACAAAGGAATAGAGGGAGGGGACATGGATCAGGTGATCAAATACGGTCTGATCATGGTAGTTCTCGCTCTTGTGAGCCTTGCCACAGGCATACTTGCCGGTAAATACGCTGCGACTGCGTCCACGGGATTTGCCGCCAATCTGAGAGAGACCATGTATGAGAAGATACAGACTTTCTCTTTTTCAAACATTGATCGTTTTTCTACCGCCGGACTGATCACCCGCATGACGACTGATGTAACGAATCTGCAGAACGCATTTCAGATGGTTCTGAGGGTAGCGGTAAGAGCTCCGCTTATGCTCGTTTGTTCAGTGATCATGAGCTTTGTGATCAACGTGAAGATCAGCATCGTTTTCGTAATCGTACTCTTCTTCCTCGCGGCGGTGCTTTTGCTGATAATGCGTACGACGATGCCGATATTTGATAAAGTATTCAGCTTTTATGATGAACTCAACGCCTCGGTACAGGAGAACGTGACAGGAATACGCGTCGTCAAAGCATTTGTGCGTGAAGATTATGAGAATAGTAAATTCACCGCAGCAGCAACAAAACTCGCCTCGATGTTCATTAAAGCCGAGGGCATACTTGCCTTTAATGGTCCGGTGATGATGCTGTCCATCTATGGATGCATGATAGCCCTTTCGTGGCTCGGCGCGCATTATATTGTGATCGGGACCCTGACTACAGGCAATCTGACATCACTCTTCAGCTATATAATGAGTATGCTGTTTAGTCTGATGATGCTTTCGATGATATTCGTAATGCTGACGATATCGATGGCATCTGCGAGACGTATAGCCGAGGTGCTCGATGAAGAGCCTGACATGAAGGACACGGATGAGCCGCTCATGACCGTAAAGGACGGATCTATAGATTTCGATCACGTGTCATTTTCTTACACCAAAGGCTCGGGAGAGGATACCCTGCATGATATCGACATACACATTGCTTCGGGCGAAACCATTGGTATAATCGGCGGAACGGGCTGCGGTAAGACGAGTCTGGTCAGTCTTATCAGCAGACTGTACGACGCAACGGACGGAACAGTCCGCGTCGGAGGCGTGGATGTGCGTGAAATAGATATGGAAACGCTTCGGGATAAGGTCTCAGTGGTTCTTCAGAAGAATGTACTGTTTTCAGGAACGATCCTGGACAATCTTCGCTGGGGGAATGAAAACGCAACAAAAGAAGAGTGCATCAGGGCGTGCGAGATGGCATGCGCTTCTGAATTTATCGATCATATGCCGGACGGATATGACACCTGGATAGAGCAGGGCGGAACTAATGTATCAGGCGGACAGAAGCAGCGGCTGTGCATTGCAAGGGCTCTGCTTAAGAACCCTAAGATACTGATACTTGACGACTCTACATCTGCCGTAGACACCGCTACGGATGCAAAGATACGCAGGAGTTTTGCTGAAGAACTGCCGGAGATGACCAAGCTGATTATTTCGCAGCGTATCTCGAGCATACAGGATGCTGACCGCATCATCGTTATGGAGGATGGCAGAGTAGACGGATTTGATACGCATGAGAATCTGCTTAAGAACAATGAGATTTATCGCGAGATCAACGAAGCCCAGATGCAGGCAGGCGGAGATTTCGACAGGAAGGAATAGGGTAAAGATATATGGCTGAAAATAAAAGACAAGGCAGCGGACGTGGGATGGGACGGCCTCAAAACGATCCGCGGGAGAGCTTCAAGGCACTCGGGAGAGTACTTGCCTACGTGTGGAGGTTCTATAAAATACATCTGGTGATCGTCGTGATCTGTATCGTAGCCTCGTCGCTTATTACCCTTGTGAACACTCTGTTTATGCGGACTCTTATCGACGACTACATTGCTCCGCTTCTGACGCAGGCGAATCCGGAATATGGTCCGCTCGCTTCAAGGCTGTTGCGGCTTGCAGCGATATTGCTTGTCGGTGTCATAGCTACATTCACGTATAACCGTGTGATGGTATCTGTATCACAGGGGACACTGAAAAGATTGCGTATCGAGCTGTTCGAACACATGGAATCTCTGCCGATCAGCTATTTTGACACCCATGCTCACGGGGATATCATGTCAGTCTACACAAACGACGTGGATACTCTGCGCCAGCTGATAGGTCAGAGTCTGGTACAGCTTCTGAATTCAAGTATCACTCTGATTTCGACGTTTGTTTCAATGTTCGTTTTGAGTATTCCTCTTACACTCGTAAGCTGTGTTATGGTGGCAATACAGATATTCGTGACAGGTAAGCTCTCCGGAAGATCCGCCGGTTACTTCATGCAGCAGCAGAAAGATCTGGGAGCGGTCAATGGTTTCATCGAGGAGATGGTAGAGGGCCAGAAGGTCATCAAGGTATTCAACCACGAGAAGAAGAGCGTTGAACAGTTCACAGCACTCAACGATCAGCTGAGGGATTCAGCCAACAGGGCGAACACGATAGCAAACATTACTATGCCTATCAATAACAACCTCGGCAATATCGCCTATGTTCTGTGCGCTGCCATAGGCGGCATACTCGCTCTCGGCGGGGGTTCTGTCAGTATTGGTACACTGGTGTCCTTCCTGAATCTGAACAAGAACTTTTCTATGCCTATAAGCCAGATCTCGCAGCAGATCAATATGATAGTGATGGCGGGTGCAGGAGCAGACAGACTCTTCAGTCTCTATGATGCAGAGCCTGAGAAGGATAACGGATATGTCGAGCTGGTCAATGCTAAGATCGGGCCGGACGGCGAACTGACAGAGACCGAAGAAAAGACTGATATATGGGCGTGGAAGCATCGGCATCGTGAAGACGGATCGGTCGAGTATAAGAAAATGGAAGGCGGGATCGTATTCGACGGAGTCGATTTCGGATATAACGAGAACAAAATGGTCCTCCACGACATAAAGATGTATGCGGAGCCTGGCCAGAAGATAGCGCTTGTTGGTTCTACCGGTGCAGGTAAGACGACTATCACCAATCTGATCAACAGATTTTATGATATACAGGACGGGAAGATTAGGTATGACAGGATCAATATCACAAAGATCAAAAAACCTGATCTCAGAAGGTCTCTCGGCATGGTGCTTCAGGACACACATCTGTTCACCGGTACTGTTATGGATAATATCCGCTATGGAAGACTCGACGCGACTGACGAGGAGTGCATAAAGGCCGCTAAGCTGGCTAACGCGGACGGATTCATCCGCAGACTTCCTGACGGCTATCAGACAAAACTTACCGGAGGAGGAGCCAAACTGTCTCAGGGACAGAGACAGCTCATAGCGATCGCCAGAGCGGCTGTTGCAGATCCTCCGGTACTGATCCTTGATGAGGCGACCAGCTCTATCGATACGAGAACAGAAGCACTCGTACAGAAAGGAATGGACGCTTTAATGAAGGACAGGACGAGCTTTGTTATAGCTCACAGATTGTCTACAGTTAAAGACGCTGACTGCATAATGGTTCTTGAGCAAGGCCGTATCATTGAGAGAGGCAGTCACGATGACCTTATTGCGGAAGGCGGCAGATATTATCAGCTGTACACAGGCAATGAAATAGGGTAAAACACAAAAATCCAGTGGGTATACGAATAAAAAGAGTAAAATAGTATTGATGTAAGATCAGCATTTGAATGCTTACGGAGCAGGATTTCCTGATGAAACAAAGGAGGATCAGAATGAATGAGCAGATAAGAGTTGCTATTATTGGAACCGGCATGATTTCCCACCGTCATATGAAAGTATGGTCGCACGTCCCGCAGGTACAGGTCGTCGCTGCTGCGGAGATAGACGCTTCAGTGCTGAAAGCCTGGGGCGAACAGTATCACTTCGATGAAAAGGACCTCTATACGGATTTCCGGGAGATGCTGAAAAGGGACGATATCGACGCGGTGGATGTCTGTGTGCACAACAACCTCCATGCACCGGTCTCTCTCGCAGTCATGAAGGCGGGATTCGACTGCTACTGCGAGAAACCGATGAGCGCCAGCTATTTTGACAGCAAACTGATCTACGACTGTGCGAAAGCAACCGGAAGAAAGCTGGCAGTACAGATCAGTTCCCTTTTCTCTGCGCAGACGCTGATCGCCAAAAAACTAATTGAAGCCGGAAAACTTGGTGAGATATATCACGCCCGCGTCTCGGAGGCTTTATGGCGCAGGCGTCCGCATGTCGACCGGGCGGCAGCGGCTTGTTCAGGAGCCTTTCAGGATACGCCTATGGCTGGTCATGGTGCCATTATTGATACCGGAGTATATCATATAGGACAGATGCTTTATCTTCTCGGCCTTCCGGAACTGGATTCGGTCATGGGCAAACTGTATCAGAAAGTGCCGGTCGGCGGACCTGCCTGGGCGGACAACGGACGATATGCGCTTTCGCATCCTATGGGGGTCGATGAGATGGGAGTCGGGTTCGCGAATTTTAAAAACGGTCTTTCGCTGGAGATCTTTGAGGCAAATGCCACCAACGTGGATAAGCCCGGCCACAGCTACATAGAGGGTACGAACGGAGGACTTCAGTACAGCATGTCTGATGCCTTCGGCGGGGACTGGGCATTGGGAATGCCGCCATTCGGAGAAATACCGGCGTTCCTGCAGCCTACTTTGAAGTATACCGGCCTTGATGAGTTCGGTTTTGCAGTCACAATTGATTATCGCCCATATGAAAACCAGCAGGATCTGAAACATTACGCTCCGGAAATGACGCACTGGTTCGATAACCAGCTTCACTGGTATCATTATCTGACCGGTGTACTGACGGATGAAACACGTTATGACACGCCGAAGATTGGCCTCAACACATCGCTGCTTGCAGAAGGACTGGTCCTGTCCTCGGAACGCGGAGAGGCTGTCACAGCGGAAGAAATCAAAGAACTTAGCCGTTCTATTGCCATGTGGCATCAGGAGACACCGTGGGGTATTTTTGACTATGAAGACAGCTTTTGATACCGAACACCTGTCTGATAAGGGGATAAAGAAATCAATGAGAGTTAACTGAATTCCAGCCCCCACTGTTATCCGCCAGAGACGACTGTTGAAATACACAGTCGTTTTTTATTGTGCATAGCAGGCAACGGTCTATATGATCATCATGCATACCTGCCTGTATCAAAAAATACTGTGACCGGA
>JBGUVT010000049.1:0-4052 GCA_045220485.1 Anaerovoracaceae bacterium
AGGTATGGCCCACCCTACACTTCTCCACTACTTTGGATCGAAGGATGAGCTCATACTTGAATATGTAAAATACACCAGAGAATACATGTCACAGCACTGCATTGACTGGTTCCTTTCACATCCAAGAAGCGACTATGAATCCAATCTTGCTTATATGAACGCATTCATGCAGTATGTAGCGGACGGACAGGCAAATGAGTTCAGACCTAACGCGACTACGCAGACATATGTACTGGGTCATTACAGTGAAGAGATCGGCAGAATGGTCATGGAAGAATTCCGCGAATGGCGGGAAGTCATGGAAAAATGTCTGATTAAGATCTATGGAGAAGAAGCCGGCAAAAACGAAGCTGAAGCCATGATGATCCTCATATCCGGGACATTCATATGCAACTACAACCGCGCCCTTACCGGCAATATAAATGACAACATAATTGGTTATCTAAGTAATCTCGCAAGATCCTGATCAATATTTCCGAAATACGATCTAATCTTTTTGCTCTTTCTCAACATCTTCTTCAGACAGCAGCACATAATCTCCTTCAGGTATCTCGATAACATTCTTCATGCTGTTTGCAAAAGCAATGTCATCAGGATCGAAGGTAAGACTCAGCGTGAATGCTGCACCATCTGTCTGGCCGTGGATATACGGCTCTGCGCCACCGTCTGCTGTCATGCTCACAGCAGGATGTTTCATGATGTCATACTTCAGATCCATTACCGGCCGCTCGCCTCTTATGAAAAGAAGCGCATACCTGTTATCCAGCATTCTCACCTCATTCGGAAGTAGCAACTCCCTACTGCATTGTCAAGTGGAGAGTTTATCTGCATGGATCTTTATTATGCTTAATCATTTTGTTTTCCCCTTCAATTATCATTACATCTCAAAATGCGTACAAAAAGCGATCGACCGGAGCCGACCGCAATTTATAATTCATGTTTTGCTAACCAATGTCATATATGCAATGTTACATTGAGCTCTTGTTCATCACCAATGTATCGACGTTTTATTCCCAGAAAAAGTTTTCATTTCCTGCCCCAAGCTCAAAGTGATACTTTACAAGTCCTGTGTCAACTCCACTGAATATACCATTGTCACAATTGATCCTCACCTTTTTACCATTACCATGGATATGGAAGGCCTGTTTTGCCAGCGCCGTAGGTGCCAAAAGGGCAGCTTCCACACCATCACGGAACCACGCAGGCATCTCTCCGTTATATGAACTCACTTCATAAAGGGTCTTGGTCTTATGCGGTTTCCCCTGTGTTTCTCCGTATCCGACAGCGATAACGCCTACGGCTTTGTTGCCTTCTGCCGCAGCCGATGCAGCCTTGCGGTTGAAAGTGCCTCCTATCCACCATGTGTTGAGTCCAAGAGTCTGCGCATACAGCATCAGATCTGCACCGCAATACCCTAATTTCTCATCCAGATCGTCTGACTCAGGACCGGCCATAACGAAATAGTTCTTCACGTTCTTTGTGAGGATCAGTTTTATCGCGGTACTGACAGCATTACCATCATTTGTAATTAATCTGATACCAAGTCCGTACCGCTCATTATTTTCATTTATCCTGCTACTCAACTTCTCATTTAGGTCATCAGGTATCGACTTGTCATGATACTTCCTCACCATATGGCGCCGATACATGGCTTCTTTCATAGTCATAACAATTCCGTCTCCTAAAGGTATTCTTCTATGCGGTCAAATAATATCTCCGCTGCCGGTGCGTAGCCTCCCATCTGGGTGTGGCTCTGCGCAGTTGTCTCCTCATCGAAAAGTATGTAATCCTTTTCACAATTCCTTAATGCATCATAGAACTTGATTGCTTCGCCCGGTGTCACCTCGGCCGTACCATCCAGCACTATCATGTGGCATGTCACCTGATCGATTATATCAGTGTTATCGTATTTTCTAAGCTCCGGTATCAGGTTCTTCATATCTGTGCCGTGCTTCCAGCAGTAATCCTGCATCATATTTTCTACAGCCGCCGGCCTTAGTCTCTTTGGAATTTTTTTCACTTTGCTAAATATGTCCGCAAAATTTCCACCCCAGTTCAGATTACCCGGGTCGACTATGCATAGCTTTACTCTCTTATCGAACGCTGCCGCGCGCGGGCTGAGGAATCCCCCGAAGCTCATTCCCATAATGGCAATACGCTCAGGATCGATGCCCTCCTTCGTAAGGGCAAAGTCTATTACAGGCGTGAGCACGTTCTCCCAGTCCGGTCTGAACTTGAGTCCCTGTATGCGGAGAGCTGATCCCTGTCCCGGGCCGTCATACACAAGGCAGTGGATGCCACGCTTGAGAGCTTCATCATACACCCACCTTGTGTCCTCGGCAAACGTGTCCCTTCCCGGTGTGAGTATGAGCAGCGGAGCCTTCTTTTCCGCGACCGATGATCTATAGAAATGCCCCGGCAGATAAGTATCTTCATACGGGATCTCTACGTATTCACCCGGATAGCCGGAATACTCAAGATATTTTTCATAGCAGTCCATGCTCTCCTGCATATACTTCTTCATTCGCGAATCTGTATCATCGTGAGTATACATCACACTTACCCTGTAATATGTCGATGCTCTCAGATAAGCCGATGATGCTGATACGAGTTTCTGTTTCTCTTCTGATTCCTCAGCCCGTCTTTTCAGCCTGTCTCCCATTGCAGACCATGTCTTCATCCAGCCTTCTCCATCAGCCGTCTCAAGCTGTGCTATGCCTTCAAGTACTTCTCCGGCATCTGTCATCCCCGTGTGGATCAAGCCAAGCAGATGCTTTACCAAAGCGTCCAGCATGATATTGCCGTCTATGAATTTTGCTGACGACCAGTGTCCATCAGGGAACTCGATCACATGCCCGCCAGCAGCCATCTTTGACTTCATCTCTTTCATCATTCCCAGTATTCCCATAGTTATGCCTCCTTCATCTATATGATTTATTATGCGTTTTTTCAACAAGTAGTGCTTTTTGTGATATCATATTATTGAACATTCGTTGATTATTCAATAAACGATAATTACTATCCGTTCATTAATCAACGCATCTGTTAAATCTGTTCATTATTTTTGACAAAGAAAGGCCCTTTCATGACAGAAACAGCAGAGAAGAAGACTGACTTAAGAGTGGTCAAAACAAAAAGAGCGATCTATGCCGCTCTCGAAAGGTTACTTCATAAAAAGAGTATCGACAAAATAACTGTTGCCGAATTGTCCCGTGAAGCGATGATAAATAAAGGGACATTCTACCTTCATTATACAGATATTTTCGATCTGTTCCAGCAGGCACTGAAGCTCCATATGCAGGAGATCGCGGACCGCATAGATTTCACAGACATGCTTTTCACAGACCCTGATAATTTTTCAGACAGGCTGGTCAGCATCTCCAAAGCAAGGCCCTTATTTTCAGATGATGTCTTTCTGCAGGAGGGAAATCGTGTTTACTGCCAGAATGCTCAGTTTCTTCTTTGCGAATCCCTGGCAGAAAACGTGATTGCTAACGCGCCAAAGGAGCTGACTTCACTGGATACCGCCAAGCTCCGTTATATTTTCGCTGGCGCCGGATCCCTCCTGCGTTATAATACTGCGATTTCATCTGAGGAAATTTCTGCCATCATTTCCTCTGTCATCAGAGTTCTAATGGCATAGCTTTCGTTCGTTTTTCATTTCCTCTTCTGTCCATTTCTCCACTTCAGCCTCCGAAAGCAGTTCATATTCTGTTTCCGGCAGCTCTATTAGTTTTGAACTCTCCATCGCAGCTTTGATAAGTTCCGGATCATACACAATCTCTATAGACGAACCCGCATCCCACGGTTCTCCATGGATATACGGTTTGGCCTGCCCGTCAGCTGTCAGCCTTATGTCCGGATGCTTTAAGATGTCATACTTCAGATCCATGACCGGCCTTTCGCCTCTTATGAAGAGAAGTGCATAACGGTTATCCAGCATTCTCACCTCATCCGGAAGTAGCAACTCCCTTCCCGTATTCTGATAATTCGTGGAATAGTTGCCGTTCCGACCGGTACTCCTTCCGTATGTGTTGGTGTCTATGGTCTCC
>JBGUVT010000050.1:0-11599 GCA_045220485.1 Anaerovoracaceae bacterium
CTGTCTCCCACCGTCCCCTCTCTCCCAGTCCCCTGTCTCCCACCGTCCCCTGTCTCTTTCTCCTCAGTGCACAGGCATGGTCATAAACACAGTCATCGCCTTCTCCGCGTCCGCCTGCATCGCTTTCTGTGCCGCAAATGCGAGATCATGGAAGAAAGTTACATCTTCCTTTGCGAGAAGTACCCGGACCGCCCGGCTTCCAGCATTGGACATATAGGTGTAATAATTGATCTTGCGGATGCCTGCCCTGATTGCTCTGCGGTAGTCCTCCTCCGAAACACCGCTCCCGCCGTGCATGACAAGGGGGAGTCCCGTCTTCTCCGCAATGATGCGCACTCTCTCCAGGTCAAGCATGGGTTTTTCTTTGTAGATGCCGTGAGCTGTGCCAAAGCTGGGCGCGAGCGCATCAATCCCCGTCTCCCGGCAAAAATCCACTGCCTGCGCGGGATCGGTATATACGGGTCCGGATGCCGCTTCACCCCCCTCGCGGGAGGGCATTGCCCCAAGCTCCGCCTCAACGCCGGCATTGAAGTTCGCCGCCATTGCCACTGCCTTCTTTGTATTCGCGAGGTTCTCTTCATAGGGAAGAAGGCTCCCGTCGTACATTATGCCGGTAAACCCGATCTCCAGCGACCTCTCGATGTATTCGAGAGTCTCACCGTGATCAAGATGAACGCAGACCGGCACGTCGGCCTTCTCTGCCGCCTGTACCATTACGGGGCCAATCTTTTCGAGCGGAGAAATACTCTCGTGCAGCTCCGCGTGGGAGATGACGACAGGCGTACCCAGCTTCTGTGCCGCGTCGATCACAGCGAGCAGACATTCCAGGTTGGGGGTATTGAAAGCACCGACCGCACATTTTCTTTCTTCCGCGATCGCAAGGATTTCCTTCAGATTAACAAGCATTTTTGATTCTCCCTCTCCAGGTCATTCTCACTCATCCACTGCAAACCGTATCCCCGCACTTTTCCTCGCTGTCTCAAGCGCTTGCATGACCGCAACAGACCTCTCAAGGCAGGCTGCCGCAGCTGTATCGTCCCTGGTATCGACGATCCGGGCGAAATCCATGAACTCCTGTGTCATGCGGTGTCTCATCTCCGGAGCCGCGAACTTTCCTCTCTCCATCGCGCGGCTCATACCGCCCGCAGCATTGGGGACAGGCGGCTTCGTGTCGTCAGCGAACTCATAATCGACGCCCTCAATGACATTCGGCTTGCCGATGAGCCGCATCCAGCCGTTCTCACCCTGGAAGATCGCAAAGGACGGACTGTCCGAATCCTTGGCCCCCGTACAGACTGCCGTCACTCCATCATAGCAGAGGACTGCCGTTCCGGATGTGTCGATCCCGTTATATCCAAGGTTCGGGAAATACCTGGCATCCTTCGGCGCACCGAGAAGACCGATTGTCAGATATACATTATAGAGATTGATATCATACAGTGCGCCTCCCGACAGATTCGGATCAAAAGCAGGCTCAATCTCACCCGCCAGATACTTCTTATATCTGCTGGAATACTGTGAATAATTGCACTGCCCCATCTTCAGGGTCCCGAGCTTAGGCAGAATCTCTGCCATCTTCTCAAACACTTTACTGTGCAGAGTCGTAATGGCCTCAAGGCAGTAGACACCCTTCCTGGCTGCGATCGATGCAAGATCCCTGGCTTCCGCCACTGTGGAGACAAAGGGTTTTTCCAGAATAACATTTACCCCCGCAAGCAGCGCCTGCTTTGCGTAAGGATAATGAGCGCTGTTGACCAGACCGATATACACGCAGTCAACACCGCTGTCCGAGAGGAGCTCGGCGTAGTCAGTATAAACTTTGCCGATTCCGTACTGTTCTGCCAGCTTTTCGCCCTTTTCCCGGCTCTTCGGTCTTGCAAATATTGCTGTGCGCTCGATCTCAGCGATCTCTTCCATGGCAAAAAGAGCTTCGTGTACGATCTTGCCTGTTCCGATAATACCAAGTTTCATATCACATCCTCCTGCTCTCCCGTCGTTATTGTTGCTTTTGCCTGTTTATCTTAATCAAATCTTCTCATAAATATCTCCAAATAAAAATTTACTACCTAAATTTTATGATTTTTCAGGTAGTAAATCAATAATTATCAACAGCCCGGGTCGTCAGCGAGAGTCAGAGGTTATCCGCTGTTTTATCACCACTCACTCGCCGCTTTGATTGTCTCTTTGAGGCAATCTCAACGCGGCTGTCGCCGCATGAAGAAAAAGAAAGCAGTCCCTGCGTGAACAAGCTCCCGCCGTACTGCTTTCTTTATCTTTGCGCAGCTCGTGTGCTTCGCGATTATTCCAGCTCGCTGGTCAATTCGTGATTCTATATAAATTTGTATAGAAGCTGTTATACGTCATGACTCCATTTGTCCTCATGTATCCTGCTTATATGGGTTATCTGAACTGATGTTATCAAATTATTATCAGCAAAGTGTTATCAAGCCCAGATACATATTATCGAAATATTTCATCTTTTTTATATCTGTGCTTTCTGCTATAATAACTCATGTGCTGCCATATACGGTAGGCGGTTATAAGCCCTCACGAAGATCATGAAAGGTATTACGGAGGGGCGCTGGTCGTCCGGGGGACGTCCGTTCAGCGCCGACCGTAGTGGAACGAAGACCTGTGACCCTCCGATCAGATAACCGGATCCGGAAAGGCCAGGTTGCGTGAGAAACCACGAAAAATGGAAAACCGGGGAAAGGAATCCTACGAAAGGAGGGCTTAGCTATGTTGACACTTGAAGGACTGGTAGGTATCCTCAGCCTGGTGCTGGGTGCATTCAGCCTCGGATATGCCATCGGCAAAGATAGAGGAAGAAATGATTCTGAATCGAAGACACAGAAATGACCGCCCCTGCTCTGACAAAGTTGGGCGGTCACTCTGTGACTAAACAATAAAGTTGGGCTGACCGTCTATCGGCAGCACTTTTTCTGCTTTTATATTACCATCCGTTATATTATCCGTCAAACTGATTTTGGTAAGCTGCAACTCTGCGTATATCTATAGGTCGATAAATAAAATAAGGAGAATCTTAAATGTCAAACAGGTTAAGCCTTGTATCTATGGTCGGAAGAATGGCATATGTTGTCATGTGTATAGAAAAATATCTCGTCATCAAATATCCTGACCGTGCTTGGCACACATTGTCCAAAGTTCTCTGGAAATCCACAAGTATGAACTGGGGCGACTGGGCTGAGCTTTACAGCAATTATATTCCTGACGTTATTCTCCAGTATGATGCCTATGATTCAGACGAATTTGCTGCCTATATTGATGAGAATACTTTTTCTTTTATAAAGGCGCTTTACTCCGGTATCACATCCGGCAATGAAGATGATCCCACAGATATTGTCAACACACTTTTAAACCTGCCTCATGAAATGGCTATGGTCTACGAGGGAACCACTATAGGGGATGGACAAGAATCTCTCTCTCTAATTGAACACGCCGAAGCGATATTGCTTAGCCAAGACATTGGATTACCGGATTACACAAAAGTCCTCTTTTCTAAAACATCCGAGCGAAATGGTTGGGGAAACGACTTTGACGGTTCATATCTGTCCATCATCTTATGATTAGACCGTGTATTATTGTTATAAATCAAGGCTCCCCGCTGCTTATGTAATATTCTTACTTGCCCCTTCGAGGCAATCTCAACGCGGCTGCCGCCGCATGAATCAAAAGAAAGCAGTCCCTGCGGGAGCACGCTCCCGCCGGACTGCTTTCTTGATCTTCGCGCTGCACATGTGCTTCGCGGTTATTCCAGCTCTATACTGCCATCTATATCTTGTGTCCACAAGGTCTTTTTCATCCTCTATCCGGTATAGTTTTTCCATCTATTCCGTCTGGTCCGGATCTTTTTCGAGTTTTTTGTAGACGAAATGTAGACATTCGTACTTTCCTTTAATTCCCTGCAGAATCTGCCTCTGTCGATTGCAAACGCTTTTCATATTCGACTAGTCAAATAATGAAGTTCCTGGCAGTTCCAACTCACCTCTGCACTTAGGAAACGGAATGTATCGAGGCAAGCTTTCATTCTGAGCTCTACTTTTATATAACAGATCGACCAATAAATGTACCGCATGGCATAAACGCCAAAAAGTATTACAAATCTTCACAATTCTTCATATCTAAATGAAATGACTCTTAATAATTCAATGATATGATAATCAAAGGAACTAAAGGGTACCCAAAACCAAATCCATATCATACGAGGAGATACGTTATGAAAAAATGCAGAAAATATATCGTGACTTCCATATTGATGGTACTTATCATCAATTCTTCGGCTTGCTATGTGTTCGCAAATGGAAAATCAGATATTTATGTCCCAGAGAATACTGCTATTTCTTCTACAAATATGACCTACTCTATTATCACAAGCATAAGGGATAATTCAATTCCCCTTGACAGCAACAAACTATTCAGTCAGAATAGTCTTGCGTCATCTGGCAACTGGAGACACGTAAGTACGGAAACATACAAGGCATCTGTCGGGGATGCAACCTTCGCGGCAGGTATTGGGGTGCTTGCATCCAAGGTACCGGGGGGAATTAAAAGACAAGCAGCTACAGCCCTTATCTCATATTTCCTCGGAGTCTGGTCAAGCGGAAAGTTCCCAAGTGGATATGGCTTAAAGCTTGTGGTATCTACCGATGTCAGATCTGTAAATCCATCACTGGGAACATATGAACAGAGAACTACTAACACAGTCTATTATGGAAAAAATGGGAACTATTCCAAAAAAGCATATTCGTGGACAAGCACACGCACCATGTATTCTTCTGTAGACGAAGAGGATACCGAATGAGCAAAAAACACGCAATTGCCAAAGAAACTATTTTTTGGATGTTATATACAATCGTTCTATATTACTTATTCTGGCATACTATAGAGGCATTCTCTTTAATATTCAGAACCAGCACAGAAATCCCCTATATCATTCTGGATATCCTTCGCCCGGTTCTGGTTGTGGGAATACCTGCGTACTTCCTGAATAAATCATTCCATATAATAGATACGATATTAAAACATCCTATCATAACAGTTATATTGTTGATTGTCCTGGTTAAAACTGAGAAAGTTTGTGATGCCTGGTATACGAATGCTATCAGCTCATTAGACTGGTTTTCCTACGCAAAAGAGGTATACGATCTATGCACTATAGCCCTCAGGTATATGATTATTGCGGCCGTTTGTTATTTCAGTGAACCTGAGAATAAGTCTTCCCCAAAATAGTCTATTCAATTTACATATGCATTTCCTTGACACAGCAGCTTCCAATTCTTTTAAAGACCAGGAAGCTGCTGTGCCATTTTAGGATTCCTGTTCATCAGCATTTTCTAACACAGGAAAAACAAGTGTAATCAGGTAATTCATCTCGCTTGAATCAATCAGACAGTCTCCACCCATAAGCTTCATCATGCCCTCTATGTTCCGAGTGCCGATTCCATGTGCCTGTCCCGTAATCGCCAAATCCAGATTGCTTTTCTTTGCATTTACTATCGTAATGGAAAATTTTTTATCCGTATATGTGGTTATCAAGCTGACCGGTGCGCCTGGATCCGCGTATTTGCGTATGTTAGAGACAAGATTGCTCATAATGCGCGTCATAAAACCATAATTAATACAGACACAGACAGGGTTCCAGCAGATTTGTTCCACGCGGACGTCATATCCTGACAAGGTCAGTTCTTCATAGAATTCCGAAAAAAAGTCTCCTACTGTATTTTTCACAGGGGCAGGCGGTTCAAGTTCGATTTTGTCCAATGTAAAAATTCGAAAGGAGTCAAACAGCTGGTCTGACAGATCCCGGATCCGCATGGCTTCGCGGTAGGATTCATCAATATAATCCTTACACACATGCGGCTCCTCCGTTTTCTTTCTTGCAAGATCAAGAGATGCCAGCAGCCCTGCCAGGGGTGTCCGGATATCATGCGCCAGCCCGGTCAGCAACCTGTTCCTCTCGTCCCTCATTGAAGCTTCGCGGGCTTCTTTCTTTTTCAGCTCACCTGACATCCTGCCAAGCGCTTTTGCGAGGTTTCCCAGTTCATCACTCCTTTCAGGAGAAACGAAATCCACTTCCTCTCCCTGTGAAAATCGCGATACCTTCTCATTGAGTCCCATGATAAAACGGACTTCTTTTCTCAACGCAATGAGAACAATAGCAATCCAGAAAAAGATGCTGATAAACAGCTCCGCTGCTGTGACAACCAGGTGGAATCTCTCCTCAAACCGGTTATAAATAAATACGTCCGCAACCCCGTCTGCAAATGTTACGGGACAGAAAAACTGCCATATCTGGTGTACGCGCAATGTCTGTGCACCTCCTGATGAGGAAGGAACCGCATACATACTATCGTACAGGACCGTCCTGTCGCGGGAAACCATCAGGTATTGAAACCCGGTTTCTTTAATCCATGCATCAAGTTTTTCCGAATCGCCAGAAGACACCCCATTTTCATTGATAAATCGCTGAAGCAACGTAATATATGGTTGCTCTGACCTGTAGATATAATCAGAAGTGATGAAATATTCATCCAGCATATCCTCGCTGAGTGCATGCAGGACACAAAAAAGCATCACAGCCTCGACCATGCCGACCAGAAAAAGAAAGATGATCCTCCCTGAAAGAGAATAGTGCATAAATCCCAGCGTATTTGGTTTTTCAAAAGACTGAGCACCCGTGTGGTTTTGATCATTCATTTTTCTCTACAAACCGGTATCCCTTTCCCCAGACCGTCTTGATCATGGAAGGGCGCTGCGGATCATCTTCTATTTTCTGCCGCAGATTACGAATGTGGACGGTCACAATGTTTCCATAGTTCTGCATGTATTCTGCGCCCCAGATCAGCTGATAGATCTTCTCACCGGAAAAGATCATCCCCGGATGTCTGATGAGTACAAGCAGGATCTGATACTCTATTTCCGTCAGGCGAACAGGTTGCTCCCTGAGAAACACCTCGTTTACATTCGAATTGACACGCAGTATTCCTCTGAGCAGCCATTGTTCTTTCGCCTGATAAGCCACTCCATTTTCTTCCGTGTTATCCCTGCTGTACTGCCTGCTCCTGCGCAGCAGAGCCCGGATACGCGCGACAAGTTCAATGAATGAAAAAGGCTTTACCAGGTAATCATCTCCTCCGGAAAACAGGCCAAGTGCCTTGTCAGTATCCTCTGTCTTTGCTGTCAGGAACAGAATCGGAACAAATGACTTTCTTCGTATCTCCCGACACACATCAATGCCGGAAATGCCCGGAAGCATCACATCGAGCACGATCAGGTCTATATGGGAATCAAACAGTGAAAGCCCCTCTTCCCCTGATCCTGCCGTTACAAGCGAAAAACCCTCGCTGCCAAGCAGGGTGCTCACATTGTTACATAATTCCTCATTGTCTTCTATTATTAGAATTGTTTCCATTTTCCTGTTGATTTCATCCTTTTTGTGTCAGGAATGCGATTTTACTGATTATGCCAAATCGATTATATCACACAGGATCATCTGTATTCTCCCACTTCACAATTCTTCACAATTCTTAATAATTTATCTTAATAATTGTATGTTACCATTGATTCCATAGAGGTGAACATGTTTTTGTTCTTATAGGCACATTACCGGCATTGAAATACATGCTAATAAAACAATATTGCGCAATCCGACCGTATATATGTATGTTACAGTTGGAAAACAGAAGTTATTTACAATGGAATTGTTTTGTTCAAATATCAATAAAACACTTCACTGCAAGTCTATTTGTTTAAAGACTTGAAATGATTCGTCAATGTGTCCGGTTTAGTCGTATGTCTCCTATCTCCATTTTAGATATAATTCAAATACTCCACTAATCTTTCCAACCAAAAATATGGGCTAAAACAGTTTCCGAACAATTCAACCCAAGGTTAAGTGATTTCTAAATTATAACACTGTCTGCAATCTTCTTTTTCAGCAAAGCTCTTATCCCTCTGTAAATCACAAATACTATGAGTATTAACAACACCAGGTTAATATCACATACCTCTTTAATCTCATCCGCAAAAGAAAATGTGAAAGCCAGTTCTACCAAAACAACAAAAACAGAAATATCATCGAACCACTCCTTTTTAGCGTGTCTGATTATTAATCCAAGGCATAAGAGCAGAGGTATTTCAACTATCCCTGTAAGCAGAAATGCAACACCCTCCCAAAGGATTCCATGAATAGCCTGTGCGATAGTATCGTGAGGAATGGTCCTTCCAAGACTTGCTACAACTGAGGAAGTCTCACTGATTCGAGCCCAAGTCCACTCACTTACATATACCATCATGCGGATAGTTTTCTCCCAATCATGCATGAAGACTTCGGTTCTGTAAGCTGTAATCATTGTCATGACTGTCGCAAAGGACAGCGTAAAGAGCACAAATGCGGAATAACCTCTCCTCATCCTGCGATAATGCGTCTCGAAGGTTTGCAGCTTATCCCTTATGATCTGCTTTGAGCGCCGTTCCACTTCTTTCTCCAACTTTTTCTCTCTGCCTGAAACAGCAGTTTCCCGTTCGTCCAGTTCAACTTCCAGGCTTTTCAAAGTTTCCTTCCGCTGTGTGTATTCTCTCCTCGCCTCCCGTATCGCAGACTCTGCTTTCTTTTCAGCGGTCGAAACCGCGATTTCTGCTTCTCGTCTTACGCTCTGTACGCTTTCCCTGGATTCTATGATCTGCCTCTTGAGTATTTCGTTCCGCTTCAGCACGAGATCGCTCTCGCTCAGTTTCCCGATCTGTTCGTTCAGTGACACGATGGTTTCGCTTTTCTTCCGAAGCTCGTTCCTTAAGATCGAGTTCTGCGAGGAGAGCAGCGATACCGTCTGCCGGGCTTCCAGGATTTGAGCCTGAAGCGTCTCGTTTTCTTCCTGCTGCTCCTCCAACAAGGTAAGAAGCTCGTCGGTTTTTGAGTCGTTCAAGCCTTTCATCACGTTCCGCCTCTCTTTCAGCAATAAGCTGCTTTAATTCTTTAATTCGCTGATCTGTTCCTTCAATTTCCCGATCTGTTCGTTCAATCTCTTCCCCTGCTTCAGCAACTGCTCGTTGGAGTTCATAGATTCGTCCAGCTGTTCTTTCAAGCTCCGGTTTTCCATTCGCAATTCCTCGATTTCGTCCTGCTGTTTCTCCAGGATCTCCTGCATCTGTTCCTGCACCCTCAGCATCTCGAGCACGTCTTCCAAGTTCTTTAAATCGTCCATAGATCTCCTTTGCCTTTTCTGTGATCAATCGCGTCAGCTCCATCGCCAAATCTTTCATCTGTCGGCGAATAGAATTGCGTTCATCAATCTGCCTGTTAATCCGGCATCGGTCTGAGGATTTCCCCTCCTTTTCCATCTGCCTGGCAGCAACTCCTTCATGAATCGTCGGCTCTATCTCAAGGCCCTGTCGTTTATAGCTTCGATGATCAATGCGATTCTCTTCTGCAAGATATCTGTTGCAGTGTTCTGCCCACGAAGCCCGCCATATTTCCGCCATGGAGTGTTCATTCCAGTCATTGGCCGGAATAGAAATCTTTTCCCAAAGATACTCTGTTCCTTTTCCTTTCCGGACACGTGTTTTCTGTCTGCCATCCTGGTCGAGCGCCGGGATCCGGTACTGAAAAGTATTCTCCTTATCTTTCGGATCATATACAGGAAGGCCGGGATCATAGATTGGTCTTCCCTGGGCATCCCGTGTATTTGCGAAAACAGTTTTCTGCTTTTTCAGCCACTGTTCATGCTCATCAAACCCACGCATTGTCAAAAGAATGTGCGCATGGGGATTTCCGTCGTTTTTATCATGAAGTGCCCAATCCGCTATCATCCCTTTACCTACGAAGTTTTTCTGAATATATTCGCGCACGCACTCAATCTGCTGGTTTCTTTCCATCTCTGCGGGAAACGCTACTTCCACTTCTCTCGCAAACTGTGCATCCGACCGCTTCTCTATTGTCTGAACTTCGTTCCATAAGGTCTCCCTGTTTTTATATCTGACGGGAGCATTAAGAGGGAGCAGAATCTCATTCATAATAACTCCGCCCTTCCTGGTGAAATCATGAGTCAGACCGGTCTCTTCATTGTATAATTTCTCGCCTGCCCGGTAAGCGGCCGAAGCTACAGCTGATCTTCCGCCGGTGCGGCTGATGATCTTTATAGAGCAATGATAAATTGACATTCCATACTTCCTTCCCTACAGCAAGTTTTTCCTCAAACGTATGACTTGCCGGTGCCCCGCAGGGCAGCATAGGTGGTCACTTTTCTGGGGAAACCTGGCTGTACCGTCCGCAGCACTTCATGCAGGTGAAACCTGTCGCCGTCCGCGCAGGACCGCCTCCCCGGCGTAAGGGGCCTGCATGGAATGCCCGCCGACGGAACGCGCCCGGCTTGACCGGTTGGGGCAGTGTGCTGCCCCAAACTTATACATGTGGGTCTCCGCCCACATATAAGTGCGCCCTTAATGTATTAAGGGAACTGCGAAATCACTGCTCCCACCGCTCCGGATTTGGATTCGAGACTGCTTCCGCATTCATGGCGCGAGTAAAATAGTGTCCATTTGTTTCCTGTTTTTTCAAAAAATTTAATAGTTTCGGTTTATCTTCCTCTGTCGTAGATCTTCCCAAAACAGATTCAATGATTGCTCCAAGTTCAATCAATCTGTGACTGCGCTTTTTCGCTTCATCTGCAGCCTGTTTTTTCTTCAGCGCATTCTCCCGCGCTTTGAGCTGGCTCTGCTTTTTCTGAAGATCTGCGATTCTCTCTTCATACGATTTTGCCGCCACTTGTTTCCTCCTTTTCAAATCTTCTGTCAAGGATTTCAAGAATTGTTTTCAGTGTCTCTGCCTGAGCCGGATCCATCTCCTCCAACCTGGAATTGCGATGAATCGTTTTTGCCAACTCCTCAATTCTGTTCCTGATCTCGGTAAAGGACCGGATATTTCCTCTTACAAGAATTGTCTGGTACAGACAGCTCTGGATAAAAAAATCTGCTTTTTCCATTCCGGTCGCTGATATTCGAGCCTCAATCAATTCCTTTTCCTTCGGTGAAACACGAAAATTCATAATCGTATTTCTCAATCTGTTTTTCTCATTTTTTCTTTTTGGCTTTGTCCCTTTCGACTGCGTAGATCTGCGGTAGATCTTGTCTTCTCCTCCATCAATCTTCATCGATCTCCTCCCCGGTTTCCTTAAAGGCCTGGTCAAGTTTTTCTGCCATCTCCTGCTGCACAGACGGATACAGGTGTGCGTATCGCTCTGTGATCGTGCTGCTCTCATGCCCGAGTCTCTCTGCAATCTGGACCGGTGAATAGCCAAGGTCAATCAGAAGAGCACAGTTTGAGTGCCTGAGATCATGGATCCGGATCCGCTTTACACCCGCAGCCTTTGACCCACGGTTCATCTCATGATGCAGATAACTCTTTGTAATAACAAAGATCCGGCTTTTATCGTCGACTTTATAAAGAGAATCAAAATATTCCCTCATTTCATCACACAGCGACTTGGGAATATCAATCACGCGGATGCTCTTCATGGACTTGGGGGTGAGAATCTTTTCCACACCCTTGATCACCTGATAATTCTTATTGATCCGCAGCTTA
>JBGUVT010000051.1:0-5276 GCA_045220485.1 Anaerovoracaceae bacterium
CACCGATATTATTGCAATCGGTATGACCGGCTATAAGGATGACGCCGGTAAGCTCCAACATGAAATTGGTGTCTATTATGTTTCCAAAAGCAATTTTGGTGTTGGGCAGAAGGTAGACGACTACACAGATTTTTCGTTTCTCAAGAAGGGTAATTTTGATCAGTTTATTGAAAAGGTCAAACAGTTGCAGCTGACGCTAGAGGAGATCGAAAAACTCAGAGAACGTCGTGAACAAGAGATTAACGCCAGCCTCGTCAAGCTCAATAACGATATATACCAGAATGAGAAGGGAATCAGCGAACGAGATCGTGTCTATCTTGTCGCCGCCTCAATTATTGCTACGCTTGGCGTACCCGGAAAAGTCGCTGCGCTTGAAAAGTCAGACTTGAAGTCCTCTACCGAGGTCGGTAATCGTGATGGCGATATCATTCATAGAAAGATCGTTGCGTTCTTGAATGAAAAGAAACTGCCACAGGAAAAACGGGATCTGATAGTCAGAACCCTTCAAAACACACTTACTACTGAAAATATCAATAAGGTAGAAAACGGAGAAAGCCAGCTCAAGCGAGTTTTTACCAAAATCATTGATGATCTGGGAATCTATTATAAGATCGGTCTTAGCACAGATTTTACCGGTAAACTGTTCAATGAAATGTATAATTGGCTTGGCTTTTCACAGGACAAGCTAAACGATGTTGTGCTGACTCCATTCTATGTTGCTACTCTTTTGGCTCGCTTGGCACGTGTCAATAAAGATTCCTTTGTATGGGATTTTGCAACCGGATCTGCTGGTTTGCTTGTTGCATCGATGAACGAGATGCTAAACGACGCAAAGAATGCGATAAAATCTCCGGACAAATTGGCAATCAAATCCGCAGAGATCAAAGCAAATCAACTGTTAGGTTTGGAGATTCTCCCGGATGTCTATATGCTTGCAGTCCTTAACATGATCCTGATGGGTGACGGAAGCTCAAACATCATAAATCAGGACTCATTGAAAGAGTTTAACGGTAACTATGGATTCGAAAAGACAAACGAAAAGTTCCCGGCTGATGCGTTTGTTCTGAATCCACCGTATTCTGCTCCCGGAAATGGGATGGTTTTCGTCGAAAGAGCACTTTCCATGATGAATAAAGGCTATGCTGCAATCATTATTCAGAACTCTGCCGGCAGCGGAAAAGCAGCGGAATACAATAAACGCATATTGAAACACAACACCTTACTTGCCAGTATCAAAATGCCAATTGATTTGTTCCTCGGCAAGTCTAGTGTCCAAACTAACATCTATGTGTTCCGGGTGGGAGAATCACACCTAAAAGACGACATTGTCAAGTTCATTGATTTCTCTGTTGACGGTTATACAAGATCCAATCGCAAAAAAGCAAGCATAAATTTACGAGATACAGATCATGCGAAAGAAAGATATGCAGAATTAGTCGATTTGGTCCGCTTCGGAAAAGGAAAACTAAACTATTACACAGAAAAAGAGTACTACGAAGGACATATTGATCCCGAAAACGGTGCTGATTGGAACCAGACAGCACCGATTGATATCAGACCCACAATAGAGGATTTTAAGAAAACTATATCTGATTATTTAACATGGGAAATCTCAAATCTTTTGCGAAATGCAATAATAAATGACGAAGAAATTAATGCGTTAATTGATTCATTCTCTTGGCAAAGTTTTAACCTTGAAGACTTATATGGAAAATCGACCCGTGGGAAACGTCTGAAAAGTGAAGACAGGGTGCCGGGCGAGCTCCCATTTGTTACCGCAGGTGAAGCCGAGGAAGGCGTATCTGCATTCATTGGTAATCCAGTTGAAGTGTTTGAAAAGAATACAACAACCATTGATATGTTCGGTTCTGCGAAATATCGTAATTATCGGTATGGCGGTGACGACCATGTAGCTATTGTTCATACCGAAAGGGTCCCGATGAAAGCGGCTATCTTTGTTACATCAGCTTGCCATAAAGCTGCTCATACTGGCACGTTTGATTACGGCCATAACTTCTATGCAAAAGATGCCGATGCCTTGAATATCATGTTGCCAGTCAAGGATGGAAAGCCTGATTACCAAGCTATGGAGCTATTGATTTCGGCCATTCAGAAGTTGGTTATTAAAGATGTTGTCCACTATACGGAACAAAAAAACTGCGACAACTAAGTCAAGGAAAAGAATAGTAAAGTGAGTACAAGAAATAGACTAAAGGAGATAAGAATGAGCAAAAGCAAAGGCGATCAGCTAATTATCCCTATTTATATCAATGAGAAAATCGTATTGGATATGCTGGCCATTCTTGATGACGGCTTTTCAATGGTAAGCCAGGTGAGTTATTCGGAGCATAATGAGAATAAATCCGGGCAGAGTGTAAGCCTGTCTGCGGGCACATCTGCTACACTCTTAAGCAAACTCCTAAGAATCGACATGTCTGCAGATGCATCGCACGGAAGCGGCACAGGTAGCAACAATAGTCTTTCAAAAGAAAAAGTTCATACAAATGTTTCTCTCCTTTCGAAATTCCGTAGCTATTTGGTGGATGAAAGCATATTAAAGACAGATTTTTCTGTTTCAGACGTAGGCATTGGCGATTTCATTGAAGTTGAAGGAGAATTACAGAAAAACCCACTAATTAATTGCTTGGATATCTTCACAGATGTTTTTCGTTTGGCAGATACTTTTTCAGAAAAACCGCAATTAGGGGAAAAGAATAAAGTCAAGGAACAGCGTCAGGTAGATAACACCATCTTAAAACAGATTAAAGCCCTTGCTGGAGATTTAAAACATAGTGGAACAATTGATTTTATTTTGACAGATAGTTATTTTACAGCCGTTCTTTCTGCCCAAGAACAGTATTTAGCAAATGATAATGTGTCTGAGATGATTGGTGGGCGTTTCAAAGTCTTAGGAAAAGTTATTTCTGTATGTAAAGACGAAGCAGATAGCATAGATCTGCTTCGAAAAACCACTCTTTCTATTCTTCCTGAGCACACGCTTGATGGGCTGGTCTCTGGATTACAAAGCGAAGAGTTTAAACAGTATCATTTCCCTGAGCTGATTACAAAAATCGCGGGTCCCGCTGTAATGGTTATTCCTATTGCTATCTATGCATAGTGAAGAGACTGCTTTCATCAATTTTTAATGAAGCACTACGTTACTGCCGATCCACACGGCTATTATAGAATTCTTTGGCTGAATCGGGCTTTTTTCAGACACAGAGCCACACAAGCTGATCATCCTGGGTGATCTATTCGAGCGGGGTGCTGAGGCTTGCGAATTACAGGAATCATTTCGCATAAAGCGACCCTCAATAATAGTGAGTGGACAGGGTTATACCCTGTTATACCCTATTTCGTTTAGGGTATAACAGGGTATAATAGGGTATAAGAATCTGCTGTATGGATTATTCTATTTTGAGCCTAAAAATCCGGCAGAAATCCATCCACGATTTTGTAGTCGATTCCCGCTTTGCGAGCTTGCGCCGCCTGGAAACGGCGAGGAACACGGTACATTCTGCCGTCTTTTATAAAATAGGCTCCTGTTTGATGAAACTGAAAAGGAACGCCTTTGATCATGCACTGGCGGCGAACATCCAGCACCCATTCGTAATCGAGCGGCCGCACGTTTATGCCCGATTCGCCTGAGCAAGCCACCTCACAGATACTGCCGTTCAGATACTTTTCAAGATCAATGGGGCCAAGCATGGGACCGAGGATAACCGTCTTGTGCCTGATCGGAAGCTCCGCGAAGATCGGAAGCCGGAAATCCGCCCGATCCTGGTTTTCGCAGGTGCAGCCCACAATAACATTTTCATAGCCGTCGCCCCAGTCAGCCGGCGCACATTCCAAAAAGCGCTCGATGCGCTTCGTGAAAAAGTAAAACATGCAGTCGTCGCGGCGTCTGATCATCTCCCAGCAATCAGCGCGCCATTCATCTGCATCCTTCAGCAAGAAATCCGAGGTAAAGCAAGTCATGACGATAGAGCCGGGCGCGATCCTCAGCGTTCCGTCACGCTTCTTCTTTATCGGAAGATTGAAGTTCTGCGTCTTGCGGCATTGTTCCGACGAAACCGGGCTGCCGTATGCTTCATCCTGCCGGTAAACATAGCAGAAACGGCATCCTTCGGAATACTTCGTACAACCGTGCCAGGGATTCCAATTTGCGTATTGCTGCTCACTCATTTTTCATTCTGTCTTTCAACGAGGCACTCTTGCTTCTCACACCTTCGCATACTTCTCATAGCACCAAACCGCGATGTCCCGGACCAGCTCCAGCGGCAGTTCCCTGTTGTGGGGCAGACGGATCGTTCCCTTGCTTGTGTCAAACTCCGAAAGCCTGTCCGCAAACGCCTCCGTCGCTTCATCTCCGGGATAAAGACCGATGTGCTTTTTTGACGCTGCAAAATGGATGATATTGCGGCCTTTCCAGAAGGTGGGCATGGACCAGCTGATCTTCTCCTGCGCCTCCGGGATGGCTGTGCAGATCGTCTCCCGGATCGATTCAAGCCGAGGCTGTACGGATTCATCCTGGAGGGAGATATAGTCATCGATGGTTTCCGGTTTCACGCAATAATGCTGTTGGTCTTTCCGCGACAGTTGTTTCCCGCATTTCGGGCAATTCCACATATTGATCCCCCCGTAAAAGCCAAGCAGAGCAGTTGTCACCGCCACTCTTTTTTCAGAATGGCATATTGGCAGGTGTTCTCATAAAGCGGGGTGCCGTCCGGGTTGTTGACAAAGGAGACAAACTCCCGAAATACGCCCTCGCGCCGCATGCCCAGCCTTTCGCACAGCCTCTGGCTGGGAATGTTGGTGTCTTCGGTATAGGCATAGATACGCCGTGCGCCCTTTTCCCTGAACAAATAATCAAAGAAGGCATGCGCGGCCTCATATGCATAGCCCTTTCCTGTGTAGTTCAGATTCAGCATCCAGCAGGGGCTGAATGTATCTGCCGGGGTCTCCTCATTCCCATGAGGATCGCGCTCCGGATAGGCTTCGATCTCTCCGATCACCTTGCCGCTCTCTTTGAGCACGACGGCAAAATAATACTCCGTCTCGGCGGCGCGCTTTTTCACTTCCGCCCGGGCCTCATCAAGAGAATCCAGCTTCATGCTGGCAAAGCAGTTCACCGCAGGCTTGTGCAGATATTCATATACATCGGCTGCGTCCGTCTCCCGAAAGGGGCGAAGAATCAGTCTTTCAGTCTCAATCACGATATCTTTCTCCTCTGTAAACTGGAATTTGTCTTTATCTATGCTTTTCTAAGCGTATAA
>JBGUVT010000052.1:0-2569 GCA_045220485.1 Anaerovoracaceae bacterium
ACGTTAGGTACTGCCTTATCGGTTATGGTCATTGTAGTACCGATAGTACAGCCCTTGCCGGAGTGAACGTCAGGCATGATCCTTATCTTAGACCCTTCGGTCATCGGATAATCGCACATCCGTCTTATCTGTTCTATTGCTTCATCTTCCACGACTTTCGCGTAGCAGAGAGCTGTGTTTACCTTTCCTTTTATTTCTATAACGTCCATATGTAATTCCTTTCATTTATGCTGCGACCCTCTCATATCTTTCTGATGAGATGACGCTCATCATGAAGGAATAAGGGTCGAGCTTGTCATCCTTCAGCATCGCGAAGATCTGAGGAGACATGCCGGAAACCAATATCGCGCCCCGGTCATTCATTCTGACAGGCTGCTGTCTGTTAAAGCTGTTGACGTTCCAAAAGACCAGCTGAGGCAGCTTATAGCCGGCTCTTTCGAACTTGGCCTTGGCATTCTCGAAGTTTGTCTTGGAAGCATCGGATGAAGCGCAATCAAACTCCATGTCGGATATGATTATCAGCCTTGAAGGCATGTCCTTCTGCTTCAGTCTGTTCTTGACAGCAGTGTTCAGTATCAGGTTGAAAGTCTTTTCGATGTTGGTGTTGCTGCATTCATTGTAGCTCATGCAGTACTGAACCTTCTCGAAAATATCAGCACCCTTGATCTCCACCAGCCTGGGATTTGCAGAGAACGTAATGAAGCAGTTTGCAAATGCGCCCTTGTTGCGTTCTGCAAAATATATGCCCAGTGACTCTGCGACAGCCGCAGGCTGTGTTGCGAAGCAGCTGCAGTACATGGAGCCTGAACCGTCAACAACGGCAAGCGTATTGCCGGAGTTTACGAAGTTCTCCAGAGCATTCCAAGTGGTATCCAGAACCTTTCTTTCTGAAGCCGCCATACCGCGTCTGTTCTTAATGACGGTATTCACGATATCATAAGGTGTCAGTGAACCTGTCTTCATTACAGAAGGCTCAGATACTGCCTTTGAGATAAAATCTGAGTATCTTTCCCCATCATTTCTTATGAAAGCCTTTCTGTATTTGAACAGCGCCTTTGAAGGCTGCTTCTCATAAGAGAAAGAATAGTCCTTCTCTCTCAGGTTGTTCTCCAGGATCTTTATGTAAGCTCTCAGAGCAGACAGCATCCTTCTGTAAGAAGCGTCAGACATTTGCATAGCCTTGGCGATCTTCTTGGCGAGTCTGACTGTCTCTTTGGAGCTCGCGTTAACAGAAGGCAGCCACTTGGCCATTAATGAGACGGAGTCCTGTGCCTGCATGGACTTCATATCATCTGTCAAGACAGCCTTGATGTAAGCGACTGCCTCCTGTTCACAAGCAGTATCCATCAATGACAGGATATCGTCATACCTGCCGTACTCGGCGATATTGTCAAGATTCTTAATAACAGTATCAGAATAGTTCTGAGCCAGATACTTCAGTATTACTCTGAATGCCCTTCTCTCACCCAGACCGCCTCTGATGTCTCTTGCGTAGAAAAGGATCTTCATGGCGATATCCTTATCCTCTGCAAATGCCCTTATGAACCTTGTGACGATCTCATCGTCATCTGTATTTCTCAGTGCGCCGGCTGTTGCGAAAAAGTCCAGACAGTCGGACATGGTGCTTGCATTGGATACAGCACCGTTTGCTGTATAAGCCGTATTAGCTTCTCTTCTTAAAAACTTCAACATTTTCTTTTCTCCTTAATAACAAGGTGCGCTTTTCTCGATGAATTAACTGTTCATGATCCTTTTATTTGCTGTATGCACCTTTAGTCAACACGCTTACAAGACACTTCATGAATGCAGGATTCGAACCTGCGAAGACCGCCTATCGATTCTTGATTGCTGTGAGTGTCTTTCGCTCGTTGCAATTGTATGTTATCCCGGAATAAGGGGTTTTAACAGATGCAGATTGACTATACAATACAACCCCTATATAATCATTGTATTAAGCTACTTTGGAGAATATTTTAAATTTTCGCAACCCCAAACAGGAGCTATTTATGACCGAGAAATACAAGATTTATCTTTCAGAAGACACCAAAACCAGGCTCGCAAACGACGCTGAGCTCTTCGAGTTCACCAGAACCGACGGGACAGTCAACCTGAACGGTTTTCTAAAGGAACTGATCGTCAATTATTTCGATCAGTACAGGAATGACAACGAGGAACTGCTAAAGAGTGTCCTTGATGAACTGACTTCGGTAAAAGAGCTCAAGCCCAGGGATGCGTCCGCTCTGGCCGGCAAGATCATAAAGACATACATAAACAACAAAGAGAACCCTTCAGGCAAGAGCGCCGTGATCACCCTGACGGTCAGCGGCACCTCTTACAGCATAGTTAAGATTATTGAGAACAATCTTTTGAAGGATAACTCACTGTCCGGCTACATCAAGGACATGTTCCTGTCCTACCTTTCGATACCCAGGAGCAAGCGTGAAGAGATCATATTCAAGGATTCATTCGACCTGATAAACAGAGCCATCACGGAGCACAAGCGTCTGTCCTTCAACTCAAGGAGCCACAATTCAAAAGCCATTGTAGAGCCCTATATGATCGCAGCTTC
>JBGUVT010000053.1:0-22160 GCA_045220485.1 Anaerovoracaceae bacterium
AAGGGTGTTATCATTGCACATCCATCCCAGAAGACTGAAGCCAAGTTTGAAGCATTCGGCGAGGCAGTAAACACATTCATGGGCAAGTACTATACAGCTGAGGATGTAAATACAGATACAAAGGATGCTGACTACATGCTTCGCACTACAGATTACGTAGTAGGCCGTGCAGACGTATCCGGAGACCCTTCTCCTTTCACATCCATCGGCGTATTTGACGGTATCCGCGCTGTTGCACAGTTCATGAACGGTTCCGACAGCCTTGACGGAATGAAGATCGCTGTTCAGGGCCTCGGCAAGGTAGGCATGGGACTGGCAGAGCTTCTGCACGAAGCAGGCGCAAAGCTGATCGTATGCAACAACTCGAACCGCGAAGCAATGAAGTATGCTGTTGAGCAGCTCGGAGCAACTGAGGTTCCGAAAGACGAGATCTATGGCGTTGAATGCGACATCTTCGCACCTTGCGCTCTCGGTGCTGTCGTAAACAGCAAGACCATTCCGCAGTTCAAGTGCAGAGCAATTGCCGGAGCTGCCAACAACGTTATTTATGATGACGCTGCAGGCGAAGCACTCAAGGCACGCGGCATCCTGTATGCTCCTGACTTCATCATCAATGGAGGCGGAGTCATCAACGCAGGCCAGGAAGCATTCACTACATACGACAAAGAGAACGTGCTCAAGCAGGTACACAACATCTACAACACAGTATACAGAATGCTCGAAGAGTCCAAAGAGACAGGAAAGCCTGAAGGCGTGATCGCTACAGAATTCGCTGAGAACCGCATCAGAAACGGTCTTGACGCGTAAGCGCAAATCAACCGGTACAAATCAAAAGGCATATCCGCGATCAAGCGGATATGCTTTTTTGATACTTTAAATGCTTCCGCGGTCGTCCCGGCGTGTTTCACGGATGAGCACAAGACAGACAGGCACGGCAGTTTACAAGCGGAAGTATTCCGATTATACTTTGTCTGTAATCTGCTTTAAATAACAGTAATTTGGAGACCGTATCAATGGCTAAGAACAAAACCAGAAGCAACAAGACTTCCTCCCAGGCAAAACCTAAGACCGAGGCTCAAAAAAACTCTAAGGTTTCTGATAAGAAAAAGGAAGTGCTTTATCAGATCAGGACCAAACGCGATTCAGGTGTTTTAAAGGCATATATCACTTTTACATACCGCGTGTTCCATCCTAAAGTTACGGCGAGGATGGTGCTCTACGGGCTCCTGATAATTGCACCGGGCTTCGTCGTTAAAACCCAGGCGCTGAAGATCATTCTCTGGGTATTAGGAGGACTGGTAGTTCTCCTCGGACTCTTCCGTCAGTATATTTCGCTTGCCCTTACAAAAAGATCGGATGAGGATTACCGCAATGGTACTGAATTCGTATACGAATTCACGCAGAATGACGCCTCATTTTTCCGTGATGGAGAGCTGTCCGTATACAGCAACAGATACAAGGACATAGATGCTGTATTCTACGACGAGGATTATTATTATCTCAGTCTCACAAGCAGGGAATTCTTTGTTATCCCTATGGACAGATTTACTATTGGAGATCCGTCTACCTTCGGTGATTTCATGTATAAGAGATGTAAAAAAGTATGTCGCTGGATCCCTGCAAAGTTCGGAAACAAACTCAAAAAATACCGGTCAGGCCGTGCCATCGCAAGAGACCAGAAGTACCGTTAAAAAAAGAGCTGAACTTATGAGTTCAGCTCTATTATTTTTTTAATTACCGGTCCAAGAGAGTCTCTGCTCATGCCGTCATAATCGTTTCTGGCTCTTTCAACGATGAGATCCGCGTCCTCTTTGGCATACAGTCCGTAAGCCCCGACCTCGATAAAATTCTTGAACAAAGCTTTGTCCAGCATTATCAGTTTATTCTTCCGGATCTTTCCCGGAAGCATGAAGAATCTTATATTTCCTTGTCCTTCACACCCGTTCCGGCGGCGAAGCAGATCGACATAAGACTGACTGTCCGGGTCACCGAGGCCTACACCGCATATGAAGAGGTTTCTTCCCTCAAGCCCGAAATTATTATAATTCTGCCACAGCATGTTCAGCATATGGATATCACCATTACGTACGGCACCGATATATACAACATTTTTATACATGCTGACATATCCCAGCATTCTCTTGTCGAACCCCATGCCATCACAGTCCAGTTCCTCCATCAGCCATTTTCCGTACTGCAGGGAGGTGCCGTGTTTGCCTGCGCATACAACGATCGTGTCTGTTGAATCTCCGCCATCTGCTCTTCTGTTCTCTCTTGCTGTCCTGTTAGGATTCTTCATCTGCTTCACCCTTTCGTATCATTCTAAATATCGTAACAGCTGAAAACCGTGCCATAGAATATTACTACATAAATGGTATACAAATCAAATATCGTTCAGATGCTTTCCAGGTCGCTCAAAAGGGATAAGGTTGAAAAACTGCAAAAAACAACCTTTAAATATTCACATAATCTACACATTAGTATTGACTTGGACTTAAGGAATGCTATAATCTGTCTTAAAGAAGTGTTGAATCACGAATTCAATATTCTAATAATAGTACTATTATTCATAGGAGGTTTTTTATGTCTAAATGGATTCTTATTGGTATAGCTCTTTTAGGACTCGTTTACAACGTCATCCTGATGTGGAGAAAGATGAAAGAGATCCGCGCAATGCCTGAAACAGAATTCGGTTGCAGCGGTGAGGAACTCTGGCAGTCGCAGAAGAAGCACTTCTGGTACAACTTCATTCTTGCCGGAATCATTGCTAACTTCTTCGACACACTGGGCATCGGATCATTTGCTCCTACTTCGACATACTTCAAAATCGGAAAGTCAGTAGACGACGTTCTTGTCCCTGGTACACTGAACGTAGGCGACACAGTTCCTGTATGTGTAGAGGCAGCTGCATTCTTCGGTCTCGTAGACATGGATGTTCTCACACTCGTAACCATGATCGTTGCATCCGTTCTCGGTTCATACCTCATGGCTGGTATCGTTTCCAAGTTCGACCGTAAGCACGTACGTTATGCTCTGTTCGTAGGACTGTTCCTTCTTTCCATCGTTATGTTCATGAAGTGGAGAGGCATTGGCCCATTCGGCGAAGTCGGAACAGAAATGGGTCTCCGCGGAATCAAGCTGATCATTGCTATTGTTGTCAACTTCATCCTCGGCGGACTGATGTCCATCGGCGTAGGTCTCTATGCTCCTTGCATGGCTCTCTGCGCACTCCTCGGACTCGATGTTGGCTGCGCATTCCCTGCTATGATGGGTTCCTGCGCATTCCTGATGGCATACGGCAATGGTCCTAAGTTCATCAAGGAGGGACGTTACGACATGAACGCTTGCTGGGCTATGGCTCTCGGCGGCGGTCTGATCGGAGTTCCTATTGCTGCATGGATCGTTGGAAGCCTGCCGCTTTACTGGCTGACTCTCCTGGTTGTAGTTGTCTGCTTCCTGACTTCGCTCCTCTATCTGAAGGACGCTATTCAGAAGGGATCTGCTATCTAATTACTATCAGCGATTCAGTTACAATTTACAATGAACTTCAAAAGAGCCGGTCAGAAGTGACCGGCTCTTTTATTCTCATGATCAGTTCTTAAGTCTCTAATTGAAACTCTCTCTCAGCTTACCGTCAGACTTGACGACCTTCTTTTTATATGGAGCAAGCAGGTCATCGAGTTCGTATTTGTCGAATGGCACCAAAGCGTAGAATTTATCAAGGCTTTCTTCCGTTTCGGAATCTCTGGTCTGTGTGTTCAGAGTTGCCTTACCTTCTATACAAAGTACTCCTGCCTCGTCATCGCGGATGATTTTTTTGATCTGTGCATCACGTATGAAATAAGTCTTGAGCTTCATTCCCTGCTGATATACATAATAGACAGTATCATCGCTGACCTCGAACCTCGCATTGTGAAATCCGTTGAACGGATCCTGGGACATCCGCTTGCCGCGGCGGGCAGCAATAAACGTAAGAACTGCTACTGTCCAGATCGTTAAGTGTACCGGAAGCTGGCTCGACTCAGCACCCTGCGTCCTGAGCGCTACGCTTATTATGACGACCAGGCCCGCTGCAAGGATCCCGTATGAAGCGATCTTGAATCCGTAGCCTTTCTTAGTACCCTTAGCCCACTTATGCTTCCTTGCATTAAGTATACCGAGATCACCAGGGTACACATCATTATTAGGATCCAGTTTCATATGATTCTCTCCTTTTTCTGGTAAAAGTATTCCTAGACATTGTACATTATATGTTCTTAAAAGTAAATTTTTACTGCTTCATGCAATCAATGCGGTAATCATAGCTTTGTCTAAGGCATCCGTATTCTGTTGACTTGGTTTTAAAGAATGGTATAATCTGTATTAAGGAATTGTTTTATCATTTTGTTTAAATGGGTTTATATTCATGGATATTCTGAAATGCAAAGCCTTTGTAACGGCCGCTGATGAAGGCAGTTTTACTGCAGCCGGTAAGATAATGGGTTACACACCCTCAGGTATCAGCCAGCTCGTGGCTGCCATGGAGAAGGAGTTCGGTTTCTCTCTTCTGATGCGCAAGAGCAACGGAGTCGTACTCACCCGCGAGGGCGAATACATCTATCCTCTTGTCATGGAGTTCATTGAAAAAGAGACCGAGTTATATAAGGCTGCTACCGAACTCTCGGGGATGTACAAAGGCAATGTAATGATTGCTGCGTATTCCAGTATCGCTGCGCAGGTGCTTCCTCAGATCATCAAGGATTTTACCGACCTGCACCCTTCCATCAATATACAGATAGAGGAGGCTACAAAAAATAAGATCGACAAGATGGTCACCTCCGGCAAGGCCGATCTTTCTTTCTCATCACGGCTCTCGAACAAGTCGTTTGTATGGATACCTTTTGCCGAGGACCGCATGGTAGCCGTTCTTCCGGGTGATCACCCGGATGCATGCTTAGAGGCATACCCTATCAATAAATGTAAAAAGGAAAATCTCATAATGCCGAGCGAGGGAGATGACGCAGATGTAAGGGAGCTTTTCAAGCGTCACGGTATTGTCCCTAACGTGCGGCTCACCACTCTTGAAAACTATACAGCCATAAACATGGTTGAGAAGGGCCTTGGCATAGGCATAATGAATGAGGGAATCACCAGGCACTGGAAAACCGGAACAGTTATTATTCCCGTAGATCCCCCGAGCAGCATAGAGCTCGGCATTTGCCTGCCATCACTTGAAGATGCGGCTCCTGCTGTAAGGGAATTCGTCCTTTTTGCGGCAGAAAAACTGAAAGCAAAAATACCAGAGCAATAGCTCAGGTATTTACTTCAGCGAATATGTCTCCGGGCAGTCACAGCTGCCCGAATTTTTATTGCTTTGTATACTATCCTAATCCTATCAACAGCCCTATAAGGCGTACTATCAATGCTGCCACCCATGCTATGACGCACTGGCATAACACCACGTAGAGCGCCCATCCTCCTCCGAGTTCTCTCCTGACAGCAGCTACGGCTGCCACACAAGGCGTATACAGCAGGCTGAATACCAGCATTGACGCTGCGGCAAGCGCTGAAAGTGCAGCTGCCACTCCGCCTGCAAACAGAACGTTCATAGTCGCAACCACGCTTTCCTTAGCCATAAACCCGCTTATAAGGGCTGTAACTATGCGCCAGTCTCCCAGTCCTACAGGTTTGAATATTGGAGCTAAAACACCTGCTATCGAGGCCAGCATTGAACTCTGAGCGTCATCTACCATGTTGAAGCCGAAGTCGAAGCTCTGCAGGAACCACACGACTATCGTGGCTATAAGGATCACCGAGAACGCCCTCTGCAGAAAGTCCTTGGATTTATCCCATATAAGGTGTCCGACGTTTTTGGCAGACGGCAGTCTGTAATTAGGCAGCTCCATTACAAGAGGCACAGCCTCTCCCTTGAAGACGGTCTTCTTCATCACTATAGCTGACAGAATGCCTGTCACTACACCAAGCAGGTAGAGAGCCGTAACTATCCACCAGCTGTTGCCCGGAAAGAATGCGGCCACAAAGAATCCGTATATAGGCAGCTTCGCTGTGCATGACATAAATGGCGTGAGCAGTATTGTCATTCGTCTGTCTCTGGAGCTTGGCAGAGTCCGCGTCGCCATAACAGCAGGTACAGTACAGCCGAAACCGATCAGCATAGGTACTATGCTCCGACCGGAAAGGCCTATCTTTCGCAGAGGCTTATCCATTACGAAGGCGACTCTCGCTATATATCCACTGTCCTCCAGAAGTGACAGGAAAAAGAACATGGTCACGATTATAGGCAGGAAGCTCAGCACACTTCCGACGCCTTCGAAAACACCATCCATCACCAGGCTGCTTATCGCCTCATTTACATTAGCCGCTGCCATGGCACTTTCGACTGATGCACCAAGTGCGCCTATTCCCTTTTCAAGCAGATCCTGCAGGAATGGCCCTATTACGGCAAAAGTAAGGAAGAACACTGCTGCCATCACTGCTATGAATACCGGTATGGCCGTGTACTTGCCCGTAAGGACTTTATCATAGTTGCTGCTCCTGATATGTTCCTTACTCTCATGCGGCCTTTTTATACAGCGGTCACATACTTTGTATATGAAGGAGTAGCGCATGTCCGCCATGGCGGCGCTTCTGTCGAGTCCCCTCTCACTTTCCATCTGAAGGATAAGATGCTCCAGCGTCTCTTTCTCGTTCTTATCGAGTTTGAGGCTTTCAAGAATGAGCTGATCACCCTCCACCAGCTTCGCAGCTGCAAAGCGGAGCGGTATGCCCTCTCTCTCAGCATGATCCTCGATCAGGTGACAGACTGCATGTAGACACCTGTGTACCGCTCCTCCGTTTTCCGTGCTGTCACAGAAGTCCTGCCTCATCGGACCTTCCTGATACTTTGCCACGTGCAACGCATGGCTCACCAGCTCGTCAACGCCCTGATTCTGAGCGGCTGAGATAGGCACCACAGGTACACCCAGCATCTGCTCCATTTTATTGATATCGACAGAGCCGCCGTTGCCAGTCATCTCGTCCATCATGTTGAGTGCCACTACCATCGGCAGTCCCATCTCGAGCAGCTGTTCAGTAAGATACATGCTGCGGTCTATACTGGTGACATCTACTATATTGATAATCGCCTTCGGTTTCTCCCTGAGCACGAAATCCCTCGAGACAAGCTCTTCACCTGAATAAGGGGACATGGAATAAATACCAGGAAGATCCGTTATCAGAGTATTGGAATGACCTTTTATTACACCATCCTTGCGGTCTACTGTGACTCCCGGGAAGTTTCCTACATGCTGGTTTGATCCCGTCAGCTGATTAAACAGAGTAGTTTTGCCGCTGTTCTGATTACCTACAAGAGCGAATGTGAGAGTCGTTCCGTCAGGAAGAGGGTCTTCGCCTGTTTTTTCATGATATCTGCCCTCTTCACCAAGACCCGGGTGTTCCGCCTCATCCTCATCTTCGGCCACATCTTTATAAAGGCCTGCCTCGTCATCAGTAATCAGGATCTCTATCTTTTCTGCATCTGCCAGGCGCAGAGTAAGCTCATAACCGTGAATGCGCAGTTCCATAGGGTCACCCATAGGGGCAAACTTTATAAGTTTTACATGAGCTCCCGGAATTACCCCCATGTCAAGGAGGTGCTGACGCAGAGCGCCCTCACCTCCTACTTTTTCAATATATGCAGACTGTCCTTGCTTTATTTCACTTAACTTTTTGGTCTCGATCATTACAGAATCATCAGTACTGCTACATGCTCAGTACATCTACACCCTTGTACAGGTCGTAGTCTATTCCCTTAGTCATCTCAAGAGCCTCTGTAAGATCATAGTCCACTATGTGACCATCTCTTTCTCCGATAGCTCTGTTTCTGATATCGTGTCTTATAAGGTCTATTGCTGTCATTCCGCACTGGGTGGCAAGCATCCTGTCGCGGAATGTAGGCGAACCTCCGCGCTGGAGATAAGACAGCTTGATATAGTTTACATTTCTGCCTGTTCTTTCTTTCAGCTGGCTGAACAGCTCTTCATTATTTATAGTGTAGCCTTCAGCCTTGATAATAATGTTATGAAGCTTGCCGGATTCTATGCCTGCTGTAACTTTTTTGAATACGTCCTCAATGTCATCATCGATCTCAGGAAGCAGCACGCACTCTGCACCGCCTGTAATGCCGGAATAAAGAGCTATATCTCCGCAATGACGTCCCATTACCTCTATGACACTCGTTCTCTGATGCGATGAGCTTGTATCTCTTATACGCGTGATAGCGTCCAGTACGATATTGATAGCCGTATCAAATCCGATCGTATTGTCAGTGTATGACAGATCATTATCTATAGTGCCCGGAATCCCCATTACATCAATGCCGTATTTGTCGGATAACAGCTTTGCTCCCATAAGGGATCCGTTACCGCCGATGACTATGAGGTCTTCGATTTTGAGAGCATGAAGCGTTCTGGCTGCTTTTTCCATTCCCTCAGGAGTCATGAACTCTTTGCTTCTGGCCGTTTTGAGAATAGTACCGCCGCGCTGCAGGATATCTCCTACCGATCTTCTGTACAGTCTCTCAACATCACCCTCGATCAGTCCCTGGTAACCTCTCTTGATGCCGTAGACTTCCATATTATAGTAAATGCCATACCTTACCACCGCTCTGATGGCCGCATTCATTCCAGGCGCATCTCCGCCGCTTGTAAGTACACCGATCTTTTTCATAGTGGTCCTCCTTGACCAGGTAGTTTACCTGCTGGTTTTACGCTTCAGCGATAGTCTCTATTTCGCAAAGAACACCCTTCGGGAGATCCTTTACAGCAACACAGCTTCTTGCAGGTTTTGAAGTGAAGAATTCAGCATATACAGAGTTGAACGCCGCAAAGTCTGCCATGTCAGCAAGGAAGCATGTTGTCTTAACAACCTTGTCAAAGCCCGAGCCTGCAGCTTCAAGAATTGCTCCTACGTTTTTGCAGCTCTGAGCAGCCTGTGCCTCAATGCCATCAGGAATTTCCCCTGTTTCCGGGTTTACCGGAATCTGTCCGGAAGCGAAAACGAATCCGTTTGTAACGAATGCCTGTGAATATGGTCCGAACGCACCCGGTGCATTTTTAGTTTCTACTACTTTCATATCAGTCTCCTTTCTGCTTGCAGACTCAAAATCTATTCCTATAAATTTTACAATCAAAGCAGTTACCCTTGCAACACTACATTACAACCGTTATATAAAAAAACAGACCTGCACATAGGTGCAGATCCGCTCGTCACTTATAAATATCGTTATTTCTTATTGACCGCTCTTACTATTGCCTTCGCTATCTCACGGTATACAACGAAGAGGACTCCGGCGATCGGCCATACGATCCATGTGGACTCCCAGCGGTTCGTAACGAAGCTCCAGCCGAGATACACAGCGAGTGCGATACCCCAGTAGATGCCGTCGTACTTCCCTGCCTTCTTATTGAGCCTTGTGTAGTCTCCCTCTTCGAGAAGCTTATCATAACCGTCATGTCTTATGCATGTGAGCACTATCATCTTGACTCCAACGGCTATGGTCACAAGCATGGCATCAACTCCGACGATCGGAAGCACATCAGTGTTATTGGAATATCCGCTCATCGAGAGAATAAGCATCGGTATTGCAGCGATGATGCAGAGCATGATGCCTACTATCAGGAGACGGCTGTGTTTTTCTGCGTACTGCGAGCGGCGCTCTCTGGTCATTCCGCTGACTCCGTAAGCCGTGTCTATATCGATATTCTCAAGGTAATCATACGGTTTGCCGCGCATACCCGTCATAAGGAACATCCCGACAGCTGCTGCTATCATAACGAGCAGGATGATGGTGCCGCCCATTCCGGCGACTGTTTCACTCATGGATATCTTCCCTGCTTCTGCGAGTCCGCCAAGAAGTATAAGGATGACCGGCGAGAGGATACATATCATTACACCTGTTGAAATGCTGCTTGCAGCCCTTTCATTGTGCTCAAGGAACGCGTTGGCTTCCTCCATCGAGACCTCTCTTCCTGTCTCTTCAAGCCCGTTGTCAACAGGGGCGACCTCAGGCAACTGCGGTTCTTCTATATCATCCCTGAGAAGATAATCGGTGCTGACACCGAACACCTCAGACATCTGTATTATTTTCTTCATATCAGGTACTGCCTGCGCGCCTTCCCATTTGGATACTGACTGTCTGGATACTCCGAGCTTATCTGCAAGCTCCTCCTGAGACCATCCGTTTTTCTTTCTGTTTTCAATAATCTTATCTGCAAGAATCATCTGTTTACCTCCCTGATCCGTGAGTTTGTCTGTGACTGTTTACACCTATAATCTACAGTTTCAGACGGTTGCACTCTACCAATCAGGCTTTTCAATCTGTCAACCGGTGGTTGCAAATCGTTGAAATTCAGAGAAATAACGTATCTTTTGCTATTTTACCATATCCCCGCGGCTGCTTTGTTTGAGAACGCGTATACATACATTGTTCAGATCGAAAGCATGAGAATAATTCACATTTTCAGCTGCTGCGAATACTATGCGCAGTCCCAGTCCTGACACCGGATCGTCCGGATTCAGAAGTTTATACCGTTCAGTGAGATCAAACGGGCGCCCGTTATCACGCAGACGGAGTATGAGCCACCGTCCAATCATGACGAATCTGTACTCTATAAGCTTTTTTCTGTTGTCTCTATATCCATGCAGCAGACTGTTGGCAGCAAGCTCCTCGAGGCAGAGGCCCACATTAAATGCCTGTTTTCTGTCAACACCGTACTTTTCACATAAGCTTATTACTTTATCCGAAGCTTCTGTGACCTGTTCCATGGTCGTAATCTCTCCGCGTGTCTCTGCTATGACAGTGCCCAGTGCAGCGCCATCGGTTATTATTTTACCTTTCAGCCTCCTGCTGATCTGCAAGCCGGTGAAGCATATTGTAAGCACTATCTCATGAACGGCAAAAGCCGCGTATATTCCGGGCACTCCCCACTGGCGCCCCATAAGCCAGGTGATCAGCACAGGCAGAATCAGCTGGTTTATCATCGTAAAAGCTCCGGCTTCTTTCTGTCTGTCAAGCCCCTGCAGATATGACCCTGAAGCAATGTTGAAACTCATGAAAGGAACTCCCAGCAAATACCAGCGGAATGCATAGGTCCCCATGTTCTGCAGTATTATATCTTTCGTAAACAACTTCACCAGAAGCGGGGCAGCTGCCGCCAGAATCAGCGCCCACACAGCTCCATGGAAAGCGCAGAACCTCAGAATATCTTTTCTCTCCCTTCGCAGGGCTTCAGTATCATGCTCCGCCGCATACATACCGGTCAGCAGAAGAACCGCAGTCATGACGCCCTCTCCAAAAGCCAGCGGCATATTACGGACAGCATCCTGTATTGAAAGAGCAGCAAGGCCCTGAAGGTTTCCGTACCGGAGCATCATCCGGTTTACCGCCATCGGACAAATGAATTCACACATGTATCTGACAGCCATCGGAAATCCGGCAATTAATATGGCTGTGAGTATTCCCTTCTCAACACGCGGACGGCCAAGGCGGAATATCGTTTTTCCGTTAATAAGCTGACTTCCCAGCATCACACATGAGCAAAAATAAGCTGCAACACTGGCGATTGCTATTCCTCTGATGCCGGCATCCATGATCACTGCAAGCACATCGCCTATGACATCCGACACCATGACAGCAACCATCGATAAAGTGAGCCTCCGGTCAGCGCCTTCGAGTGCAGCAACTCCGCTCAGAATAATATGCATTATTACAGGAAGGCCGCCTATTACGGTAGGTATCAGGTATGCCTTCACGTCTTCGTACAGAAGCACATCTTCAGTGTAGTCTGCAAAGAAACCGGTGATCGTATCCGGAAGAAGCAGCGCCACTATCATGAGCACAAGAGAGATCCCCGCAGCAGCAGTACAGACCCATATGAAGTACTGATTGGCCTCTGCTCTTTTTCCCTTTGCCAGCAGTTTTGTAACCTGCACAGAAAGACCGGTACTGAGTACGCTTCCGATCATATAGAGAATGGAAACTACAGGCATAGCAAGTTTCATGCCCGCCAGACCTTCAGTCCCCCAGAACTGGCCGACGATCGCACTGTCTACTATCCCGGTTATGGAAAGTACCAGTGCCTGAGTCATATGAATCAACACTATCCGGCGAAATAGACCGGACTGAAAGCGTTCCATTTTAATCCCCTTTGTTTTACTCCATACGGAACCTGCGCATGTCCACGTTTCCGTTTGCCCTGAATTCAACACCCTCAGCTTCGAGCAGTTCCCGCTGCTCCGTCCAGCCCGGGACCGTGCGTCCCGCACTGTTGACCACCCTGTGACACGGATGGTTACCGAATCTGTCCTGCATGCTCATTATCTTACCCACAAGGCGTGCATTTTTCGGACGCCCCATAAGCTCAGCTATCTGTCCGTAAGACATTACTTTTCCGGGAGGTATGCTGTCAGCAATATCCAGAGCCTCTCTGATCAGCTTTTCATTCAGCACACCGGCAGGGCCGCCGGTCAGCCTGAAACTCTCCTCCACGAGATCCATCACATCCCTGTCGTCAAGATTGCCATCAAGAACAACCGATATCCACTTGCTGTGATTCATATGATAAGCAGGATATATACCCTTTATCTTATGCAATACGGCGGTCTTGTTTTCATCCGCCTTCAGGTTGATCACATCGACCGCCTCTTCATCTGCATTCCTGTCCAGACTACGCCTGTCGATATTCATGATAAGGCCAAACCATTTGTTACTGCCTCCGTGCCTGAACACTCCTGCAGGATTTTTGTCTCCCTCATCCCACGGAAAATCAGGCTCCACGGAATATCTTTCCAGTATCATTGCCGCAATGCGGTTGCTTTGATCCGAAGCAAACGCAACGTCGGTGCAGCAGCTGTCAGCAATATCGAGAAGGAGCTCTTCGTAGGCAGCTCTCACTGAGCCCACAAACGCCCCCGTGTAATTAGGCATGCGAAGAGGTATGTACTCCTCACCCATCATGTTGTCCATGACTCTGCCTACGGCACTGCCGTTCTCATACACTCTGATCTCCGCAGTAAAATCGCCATCCATAAATTCCTTTGACAGCGTATAACAGGCATTCTTATTCTCGAATCCGTAGTTCTCCATCCGCTTCGTACTGAACCGTCTGCGGCTGAATATCTTCTGTTCGATCGTCATCTGCAGTCTTATTTGATCTTCAGGCTCTTAAGATATGCTTTCTGCTCCGGTGTTATCCGGTAACTCTCAACTGATTTCTGTATAGCCTTGTTGTGAGTCCACTTGTCCAGCTTTCTGTCCTCTATGAATGTGATGATACTGTCATATTGCTTTGCCAGAGCCGTTGCAAAGTACCATGCACGCATCATATTTACATAATACTCATCTGATACTATTGCGGCCACCATTTCAGGATATGTGATATCAAATTCTTCGCCCAGAAAATGCTCCATCAGCATGCCGACCGCAAACCTGACAGTGTATGTCCTTTCTGACCGGAGCCATTCCTTTATATGTGTGAGCAGATCATTTCTGTTTTTTCTGAACACTTTGGGAGACAGCTGATCACACGTAGCCCAGTTATCGATAAATGGCAGGAATTCACATACTCCATCCACGCATTTCTCATAATCTTTCATTCCTGAAAGTATGAACGCATGCAGCTGGTTTTCATCGAAGTAGTCATGCGGCAGTGTATTAAGAAAAACACCTATGTCATCATTTTTCGAAAGCTCCTTTGCAAGCTTTCTCAGCGCCGGTGTCCTTACCCCGATAACAGTTGCCGGATCGACTGTCGGTAAAAGTTTCACCTGAAAATCCCGGTATTTCTCATCCTGAAGTTCAAACAGTCTTTTTTCAATTTCTTTCATTTGCATGTCACAGATCTATATCCTCAATTTCCCTTATGATAGCGTTCTGTCTCTCGTAAAAAAGAAGTTCCTTATTGTGTTCGAAGTATTTGCTGCATCCATGCCTGCTTATATAATGTGCCGGGTAGAAACCTTTAGTCAGTTCAGTCACGATTATCAGCATCTCCTGTCCGTCACGGAATGCGTCCTCAGCAAACGCAAACATATTCTCAAGCTCAGCATCAATCAACTTCACATGAGCCATGTAGTCATGTCTTTTAGCATTGAACTTATTTCTTATGATCTCAAAGGCATCGCTGCCGGATGGATCACCTGACTCTGCCAGAGACTTGCGTACGGATTCCAGGTCGTTGAGTGTTCCATGCAATATCCTGCGTTTGTCATCAGAGAGTGAATTAGCCCTCTTGCCGGTATCAAGTTCATTGCGTTTCGCCAGGATCACATCATCCACAAACCCGGAAGCGGACGCAGACGGATCCTCAAGTTTGCCTTTGATTCTGCTGAAAATCTCCCGTTCCTCTATCAGTATCTGCTCCTCATAGTAGTTCTGTCTGAGGTCATTGCCTATCCTGTCAAGAATCAGGCCCAGCAGAGACAGTCTCTCATCGTATTTAGCAGCTGCGGCGCGTTCTTTTACATCATCTCCAATGTTTCCGGAAAGTATGTCATCTATCCTGTAGTCAGATCTGTATTTGCTGAACAGGTCATAGTAATTGGCAAATGACTTTGAGACCTTCTTATCCTGAAGATACTGTCCCACCATCTTTTCATCTACTTTTATATCGTTCTGTTCGTAAAGTCTTATCATATCTGACAGGTTGAGCCATGCTCTTGCTGTCACTATGCTCTTGCCCTCTACAGTTGATTCTACCCGGTAAAAGTCTTTGCTCTTTATGTCAAGATATGTAGATATCGAAGGATGGACTCCGCGGTCGAGGGCGTATTCCTTCCAGATATAATAGTCCGGCTCAATATCTATTCGTTTGAGCCTGTCCCAGGTTACTGTATCGAATTCACGCACTGAATTGTTGTATTCAGGTGGATTGCCCGCAGTTACAACGATCCACCCATCCGGTACGCGATGTCTTCCGAATACCTTATACTGAAGAAACTGCAGCATAGCCGGAGCAAGAGTTTCCGATACGCAGTTGATCTCATCGAGGAACAAAATGCCCTCACGCACGCCGGTCTCCTCCATCATGTCGTAGACCGATGCTATGATCTCTGACATCGTATACTCTGAAACACTGTATTCCTTACCACCGTATGACTTGGTGGTGATGTACGGAAGTCCCAGAGCGGATTGCCTTGTGTGGTGTGTCATCGAATAAGAGACCAGTCCTACGCCAAGCTCAGATGCAATCTGCTGCATTATTGCAGTCTTTCCGATACCCGGAGGGCCCATCAGAAATACCGGTCTCTGGTCCTCAGTGGCAATCTGATATTCACCGAACTCATCCTTGCTGAAGTATGCGATGATAGCATTTTTGATCTGTTCTTTTGCATCCTTGATATTCACAACGCTTTCTCCTATATTTCGTCGTCCTGCAGCACGAGTTTTATTGCCCATGGAGGAACTTCCGGATCTCTGTATTCATCATCAAGGAATACAAAGGCTGCCTGGTAATCCGGTTTTCGTGCCGGAAAAGTGCCGTATCCGTCAGTGAAATAAATAAGTCCTCTCAGATCCGAAAACTCGCCTGCTTCTATCAGGTCATCTACCAATTCGAACACCGGCCTGAAGTCGGTACCGCCAAGGCCGATTATGTCCATGCTTCTTATATATCTTTCAAACGCCTCGTCAGACGTAATTTTTACATGCTCCTGAATGTCGGCATCACACTGTATAATGTGGATGTTGACACGAGAGAAGTAGCTTTCTGTCGATTTGAGTATATTATATGTTTTCTGAAGGAATTTCTGAACAAGGTCTCCCGATGTGCTGGCTGAAGTGTCAATGGCGATAACGAACTCTCTTATCCTTCTGCTCTCCTTATATTCAAGAGGCTCAACCAATGGCATGTTGTCATACAGTTTCAGGCCGTAAGTATAGAAAATATAATCAAACTCCTCGTCATTTACGCCAAGAGTCTCGCCGATCACGGAGAACTTTTTCAGGAAAGCAGAGTAATCGTATTTATCACGGTTTACCGCTTTCAGATTCTGGATCAGTCCGCCTTTCTCATCACCCTGCTCCTTAAAAAAAGCCTCAAGAGCATCCTGTACTTTCTCGGCTATATCTTTCCACTCTTCTCCGATTTCAGGTACCGGCATTTCGATGGTAAAAGCATCGTTTTCATCGTCAGCACCTTTTTTGTTTGCAGGATCTTTGCCGACGCTGCTGTCAGTTTTTTTCCGCGGCACACGTCCATGCCAGCCGGAGTGATCATCAGCTGAGAACAGTGCACCGAGCCTTGCAGTATCAGCTTCAGATATGCCTGATGCCAGAAAATAGCTGTAAAGCTTCTCAGCTGTAAGCATATTCACTTCATTTAAAAGCCTGCTTGTCTCAGCCGTCTGTGCGGCCTTTACGGAGGAATCTGTCACGTCAAGACCCAGATCGTTTATAGTGTTCTCGACAGCTATGTCACAAGCAAGATCCCACAGTTCCGGAGAGTCCAGACTGCCTACAAACATATGACTGTAAATGCAGTGAAGCACCATATGCAGATAATCTCTTGCAGGTTTTTCATTTTCATCCCTGAAGCTTCTGACCACATGTCCCGGACCGTAAATGATACAGTTTCCGTCAGTTGCATACGTTTTTCCGTCTGCCGGAATCAGACTAAGCCTGCCGATAGCTATATCCAGAAAGCGAAGCCTGACAATCAGAAGACTTCGGGCCAGCGTAAGAATGTCCCGTGCCGCCTTGCTTATCAAATTATTATTGTCGCTCTTTTCAATCATAGTTCGTCGATCAGTGAATCGCTGTACCTTCCGGCCCCTGCCTGCTGCTCCAGCAGGAGCGCGGTACATTCAGATGCGGAAATCGATATGGAATAGTCCAGCAGTTCGGTTATATCTATATCTCCTGCCAGTTCATTATCAAACAGGAATGAAAGATTATCGACGTCTCCTGTCCATATAGCCCATCTTGCTATACGCTTGGAATGCTTGCAGATATAGTCACAGTATTCCATGCGGGCCAGACCGGTAAGCTCATAAGGATGCATAAGACGGCTGATTGCAAGTCTGTCCTTTCCCTTCATGTTCCATCTCATTTCTGCAACAAACACCGTATCAAGTACGGAATAATCGAAAGTGTTATCAGGTCTGAATGCATCAATCAATGCACTTCGCATGGCAGGATACAGATCTGAATATAACGGCAGGAAGCCGGTTTCGGCTTCTGTCTTATCATCCAGTACAGCTACGTCTATCGAGCTTTCCCATAAGTAGAAATGCTCCTCGTCTTCTTCCGTCCCTCTCCTGTCCTCCATGAAATAATTCCTGAACTCATACAGTAAAGAATTATGTATTTTAATGCTTTTTCTTCTGTCTACCGGTCCGAAACAATTTCTTCCGATTCGTCTTACGCTTTTAGGAATAACTGCACCCGCCCGCATGCAGGCGAAAGCGTCATCGCCGATTTCTTTCAAAGTATCCGGCAGACAGGCTATTTCGAGAGAGTCACATTTATGAAAGGCTTTTGTTCCGACTTTTGCAACATCTCCGAATCTTACATATGACAAAGATCTGCAACCTTCAAAAGCTCCCTCTCCAACAGATTCCGCGCCACTGATATCCGCATATACCAGTGATGTACAAAAGCTGAGCAGGTGCGGCGGAATCTCTTTGAGCCAGTGCAGATCAACTCTCTGTATCGCAGTATGTGAAAAGGCACTTGCTCCAATGTCTGCCAGAGAGCGCGGTAGCTCAGGTATGTTGAGCATCACACAGAACGAAAAAGCTGAATCCCCTATATCTGTGACAGCACCAAAAGTGACGCTGTGAAGACTGCGGCAAAACTCAAAAGCACCTTTTTCTATCACAGCAACATTGCTCATGATCACAGTCTCAAGGCCTGTGCATTCCTGAAAGGCCGATGCACCTATACGGCGGACATTCCTGAGGTCTATATGCTTCAGACTTTTGATTCCCGTAAATGCACCTGCTTCGATCACTGTCACATTGTCGGGCATTACGAAACTCTCATCTGAGCATGTATATTTGCTGAATACGTTTTGTTCCATAATAGACATGACTTACCATTGATTCTCATTCATTATAATATCACACCGGACTGCATCTGTTATGCTATCATTATATCAGCTGGAGTTAACGGAGGAAAAGATGGCTAAAACGGTATTGCAAAGAGAGATAGAAAGGCTGAGGAGAGCTGAACGCCGTTTTCTGAGAAAAGAGCTCGACAGAGAACCAACTAAGCTCGACCTGTTTCTGGAAGACAAAGTCCCGGCAAAACTGGAGGCCACTCTCGACGCGGCCTTTGCAAAAGCTTTCCATCTAATTTTCTCCAAAGGTTCATCGATAATAAGCATGACATTCTCAACAGACAAGCTGATTGACGAGTTTGAAGCAGATACTGCGGAACTTGAGGTGCTTGGCGGAGGCAGACAGATGCGCAAATTCAAGCGCCGGGCAACTGCCACCGGTACCGCCCATACTATTGTTTCCACAGTCACAGGCGCGGCTCTCGGATTTGTTGGCGGGACCATCCCGGATATTGTCATTTTCATAACCCTTCTTCTCCGCAATATCTACAAAATATCAATGAAGTACGGGTACGCATTTGATACCGAAGAAGAGCAGAAGTTCATTCTAAGTGTCATCGCTGCAGCCGTACAGGATGGCGACGATATGCTGCGTGCCAACAAGGAGGTCAACAAGCTCATCAGAGAAGGTCTTTCCAGCGATACGGGTACCGTTGACGAGAAAATAAACGAGGCAGCCGTAGCACTTGCCCACGCACTGCTTCTAATGAAGTTTTTGCAGAAGATACCCGTCGTCGGCGTAATAGGCGGAGCATCCGATTTTATATACATGGAGAAAATCAGCGACTACGCCGTGCTGAAGTATCAGCGCCGTTTTCTTGTAGATCAGCTGAAAAGCGGCCGGCACTGAAAGACAAAGATCCGGGGTCTACCCCCGGATCGTAATTTTTTTATTTTCATCTATAAGGAATGCCTTAAGGCTTCCGTTCCTGACACCTATAATAAAGTCCTCAACACTGTTTATCTCATTATCGCTGCACATTCCTGCCAGCTCCGGCCTGAATCCTTTTTCCTTTAACCTGTCAAAGGCACTGCTTCCCCAGTGATTATCTGATCCGGCAGTCCTTAGAAATCCGTACTTTACGGCATATAATTCTGCCATCTCATTTGATTCCCAGGCCTGGTTTGAGTTTATAACCTCAACGCCATGAACCGATCTCGGAAACAGACGTATATGGTCTATATAATGCGCCTCTCTGTAAGGATGTGCCTGTATGACAAAAGCGCCTGCTTCCATCATAAATGGAAGTTCTTCGGTCTTCTTCATGTCAAGGATCTCCGGGTGAGCTTTATACCAGTCCTTATCCAGACCGTATATAAGAAAGTCCGTGCCCTTATATGAAAGCTCGACTCCCGGGAACACCTTTATTCCGGCTTCTGAACCGATCCTGACTGCTTCCTCATAATCAGAAAAGTAATAATCGATCTGATCACAGTATGATAGTGCCCTCGCCTCCGGATTAATGTTTCCATCCAGGAAATGGTTGGTTATGAATATCCCGTCATATCCGAACTTTTTGTAAAAATACACTGTATCTTCAACAGAGGCTTTTCCGCATTTGCTGACCGGAGATGTATGGCAATGTGTCTCATATTTATACATCTTATTTTGCATTTCTCTTGTTGCGTCCCCAGAAAACATTATAAATATCCGGCTTCCATACAGGCTCTATGTCTTTTACTGCTTCTGCTGCCGTTATCTCAGCATCGCCGTTATCTATGTCTATCAGCTTATATCTGTCGTTTCCCATGCCGAGTTCCTTCATATAACTAAGCTGGCGCAGTCCGTGACGTGTCTCGACCCTTTCGATCATGGCTTTGCCGCCGCCGTCCGGAAGATTGTAAATGAGATCTATGCAGGCATTATCAACCGCAAGAATATCGAGCGAGGCCAGAATACCAACATCCGGCGTTACGACAGGCTCTGCCCCAGCACCTTCGCAATCGCACGAAACAGACATGTTCCGCATGGTGTTGATAAAGCAGATATGAGGTCCGAAATGGTCGACCACAGACTTAGTGCTCTCGGAGATCCTCTCCATGAGTTCTTCTTCTGCTATGCCCCATGTGTCATCTGTACCTGCCGGAGTATGTATTTCTTTTTTTCCGACCCGGCCGTCAGCACAGCCTATGCCTATATTTTTATTGCTTCCTCCGAAGCCGCCCATCGCATGCCCTTTGAAATGTGTCAGCACAAGGAGCGAATCATAGTTGAGCAGGTTCTTTCCTATGTGCATTTCAGAGAACCACTTGCCGCCGTTTACCGGCAATGCGGCAACTCCGTCCTCATCCGTTATATCTACCGGGCAGAATGTCCAGCCGTTGACCTCCAGAGTCTTTCTGTGCTGTTCAGTCGTATACCTGTCTCCTTCGTAGTAGGTATTGGTCTCAACTATAACTGCGTCCGGAAGGCGTTCCGAAAACAGCTCCTTCACCCACGGTCTCGGCAGAATATTAGGTCCTTCAGCTTCCCCTGTGTGCAGCTTTACGGCCACCCGTCCCTCGAGGACCGAAGCTACCTTGTCGTAGATCTTCTTAAGGCCTTCTTCACTGAGATCGCGTGTAAAGAAGACAACAGATTCCTCTCCGCTTCTCTCATTATAAGGAACGTACTTGTTGCCGTCCTTTCCCGGCATCATCCTTTTGATCATTTTGCCCTCCTTTCAAGTCTCCTCTCTCTCAATTTACATATGATTATTTCATAAATCAAAAATACTTATTTGAGTTTGTTTTTCAGGAAGCTCCCGCATATAGCTGAAGCACTCCTCCGGAGTACACATAATTTCATTCTCCTTACAGGCTCTCTGAACAATGTTTATAAGCTCCCTTGCATTTGGGCTTGGCAGTTCATATGAATTTCCATACCTGTGAATATACTGCTGCTTCATTCCCGGGAAGTATTTATCCAATGCGGCATAATAGTATTCCCGGTCTCCTTCACGAAGCGTCAGTCCCATGCCGAAATCGATTATCCCCTTCACGCCTACCCTTACACACTCGTTCATTAAAGCGGTGATGTTCTCTGTTGTATCATTTATGAACGGAAGGATCGGAGTCAGCCAGACCACTGTAGGAATGCCCCTCTCCCGCATCATTTCAAGCACTTCTATCCTGCGTTTTGTATTGCATACATTTGGCTCCAGTATGCTGCACAGGCCGTCATCATAAGTTGTAAGGGTGATCTGAACCACGCACTTTGCAGACCGGTTTATCTCATCCAGCAGGTCAATATCCTGCAGAATGCGGTCGGACTTAGTCTGTATCGCTGCACCGAATCCATACTTATTTATTATTTCGAGACATCTTCTTGTCAGACGAAGCTCTTCCTCGCAGTGCATATAAGGATCTGACATCGCACCTGTCCCTATCATGCACTTTTTCCGTTTGGATCTTAGTGCCTTCTCCAGTAATTCAGGTGCATTCTGCTTCACCTCAATGTCTTCAAACGGATGGGTAAACTGATAGCATTTGCTCCTGCTGTCACAGTAAATACAGCCGTGGGAACAGCCACGGTAAATATTCATTCCATAATAGCCGCTGTTTCCGGTCAGTATTCCCTTCGCCTCAACAAAATGCATGTTTTTCTCACATTAAATTACATTTCATGTGTCATGATCCCCGTAAACTGCGGTACACCAAACCTTTTCATGAACGCTTCGCACTTACACAGGAACAGGTAATAGATGTTGAGTCCGCATCCGCTGAGGCCTTCATAATTGCCCTGACCTTTTGAAACCAGAACGTCTGCTTTTTCAATTACATCCATGGCTTCCGGAGACATCTCGCTTATCACATTTCCGGGCATGCCGTTCCCGTTGCCGATCACACGATTCGCAGCTTCCTCCATCCGTATCTGCCGGGCATCTTCTACAGTCGCATCATTTACCGCATCCTTGCTGCGTACTATTACAGTGACTTCAATTTCCGGAGCCAGGTCCCGGATAGTGGAAATGAGCAGCCTGTCGGTTACGATCTCGCCGCAATTGTCTGTAAAATATACCATCCGACGCGCCGAGAGTATATCCTTACGGAATCTTTCAAGCACATCTTCATCGATCATTATGT
>JBGUVT010000054.1:0-7364 GCA_045220485.1 Anaerovoracaceae bacterium
GCGATTTGCCTCTCCCTTTTGTAATGTGCGCCAGAAGAATCGAACTCCAGGCGTGATTTCGCAGTTTGTGCTAAAATGATAATGCAAAGGAGAAATGAGAGGAGGGGGAAATGAAGAAGAGAGTAATAAGGATTCTGGTGGCTGCTATTATGGCCATACTGGTATCGGTAACCTCAGTGCTTGCAGTACCTCAATATTACCCGGATGTTACCAAACCGTCACCCGGGTATGCTTTTGCGGGTATTGCCGGATCATTCGAGGCAGTATCAAAAGCTGAACTGGTGAATAGAGTGAACGAGATCCGGCTGGAAGCATATAATGAGGGGCTGGTAAACAGCTATCATCCTGTCAAATGGTCGAGAGGACTTGAGAGGATCGCTCAGATCCGGGCGGCAGAGGCTATGGTACTTCAGGATCACGACAGACCGAACGGGAAGGACACAACTGATATGGTTATAGACGGTGCCACGGGCGGTTCAGAAAACCTTGCGTGGGGAGTGGGCTCCGCACTTGGAGGTGTAAATGCGTGGTACTATTTTGAAAAAGATGAATTTGTTAATAAAACAGGATGGGGCGGTCACTACAGGACGATGGTAAGCCCAAACCAGGGTTACATGGGAATCGCTGCATTCACAAGAGGCGATGAAACATGTGTTGCTTTAGTATTCAATACTCCGGCCGGAGTAACTCAGGAGCTGGATGCACAGACGGGAATGTACGGGAAATGCATCCAACTGATAGAGGTACCGGCCAGCCAGGCGTCTGAATATGCGCAGTACAACACATTTATTGAAGATGGAATTCATTATGCCGGAGCAGATCTTCCGAAGGTAAAGATCAAGAAGCCTGCTGGTTCCAAGAAGGCAGTGAAGGTCAAATGGAAGAAGGTTTCCAAAAAGAACCTTAAGAAGATAAAGAAGGTACAGGTCCAGATCAGCCAGGATCCTGCTTTCAATACAGGCGTAAAGAACAAATACGTAAACGCTAAGAAGACTTCATATAAATTCAAGAAACTCAAGCCGAAAAATATCTATTATGTAAGAGTACGAGCATATACAAAAAAGTACGGAGCTGTACGGGTATCCGACTGGTCAGCTTATAAAATGGTTAAAACAAAATGATATGCTTCTATGCATCCGATGAAGGGGAGACAATATGACTAAGGAATATATAGCTGATCTTTTTATGAGAGGGCAGGACTGCGGACAGGTCGTGCTGGAACAATATGCTGATTCTCTGGGACTGTCAAAAGATGACACCAACCGTCTGGCCGCGGCGTTCGGAGGAGGCTTCGGTATAGGAGAGACCTGTGGTGCTGTCACAGCTGCCATGATGGTGATAGGCATGAAATATGGCCATAAAGGACCCGATGATCCGGAAAATCGTGATGTGCTTATGGCAAAACGAGCCGAATTTGTTGAAAAATGGAAAGCCAGAAGAAGCTCATGTATGTGCAAAGATATGCTTGAAGACGACATATCTACACCGGAAGGCTTTGGCAGGATCCTTGAATCAGGCAAACTGTTCTCCCTATGCCCAGAGATAGTGATAGATGCTCTGGAGATCCTTAACGAGATGGGGATAAACTAAAAGCTAAATATAACAATGTCATGAAGAGGGGCTGTCTCACTAAATAGTGTGGCAGCCCCCTTTTTTTTACTGGTTTAGTTACTCTTCGGATGATTCGTATACAGTTCCTGTTTTACCGGTCAGCGGATCCTGAAGATTATAGACTGCGTTTGTCAGACAGTATTTGCCGTCATCCACGTATATCTCTATGATGTTTGGTTCAACAATGATCGAAAGCTTATATTCACTGCTGTATGCTGGCAATGTGAAGCTGGTCGGAAGCTTCGCTCCCTTTACAAACACCTTATCGCGATTGGTGTGAACTGTATCGTTCTCCATCCAGATTCTGTAGCCTCCGATATCAATGGAATCGCCATTGGTGATGGTTGTCTCCATGAACCACGGCTTTTCACGTCCGGCTTTAAAAGAACTCAATTCCTTATCTGAAAGCTTTTTATCAAAATATTTCAGCACATTCGGATGGATCCTGTAATAGAAACAGCCATCAACGTAATCAATCACACGAGGAACGCACATCATGCCGTTCCACGGCTTTTTATCCGATGGCATTTTTGCCTCTTCAGGCATGCGAAGCCATACCACCATTACACGGCGGCCTTCCTCATCGACACAGGACTGAGTTGCATAAAGGTCCATTCCGTGATCTATGAATTCAAATTCGCCGAGATTGCTCAGCTGGCAGGTTTCCGGATCAAAATCCACGGTACCGATCATGGACTGAGCTGTATATCCCGCAGACTTAGGAACGATATACATCGGAGAAATCAGGAATATGTGCTGGTCGCCTATTTTAAATAAATCCGGGCATTCCAGGATGCGGCCAAACTTTTTATCAGCCAGAACAGATCTGATCTCCCACTTTTTTGCGTCATCACTCTGCAGGATTATTACACGGCCCTTTTTCATTTTGTATGTACTTCCCAGAGCCATGTAGTACTTGCCGTTTTCTTCCCATACCTTCGGGTCTCTTGTATGGTTGAAGTACGCCACATCATCATCGTAAATGACGGGGAGTATGATTTTCTTGCCGTCATAGTTATCAAAAGTCATGCCATCAGGAGATGTCATCATCACCTGAGTGCATTCGTAAACATCATTAAGGGAAACATGACTGTTTTCGCGCTCAAACGCATAATAACGGACACCTGTATAATAGATAAGCATCTCGCCATTAAGCTCAAATGTACTTCCCGAGAAGATGCCGTTCGCATCAAAATGTTTTGTAGGGAAGATAGCGACTCCGAGATGTTCCCAATGAACAAGATCTTTACTGACCGCATGTCCCCAGTGCATGGTCCCCCAGCGTGTTGAGAACGGAAAATGCTGATAAAACAAGTGATACTGGCCTTTAAAATATATGAAACCATTTGGATCATTCAGCCAGCTTCCGGGTGCTTTTAAATGTAATGTATCCATAAACCACTCCTATTAATGCATGTAGACATTCCATTTCAATAATACCACACTACTTACGCTTTCAATCAATGCCGGAAGAGTATTTGCAGTGTTTATATCTCTTTGCATAAGTTTCAAAAACATGAAAAATGTGATAGTGAATGGGATTTGAAGATAGAGTTCCCTGACATAATCAGATAGAATAAGTGTTAGTGAGTCTGTCTTACAAGTCGGAATATCACCCGGATAGAGATATAAAGGGTATTTGAATGGTTTATATCGATAACATCTATAAAGGTCTCATGGTATTCCCGTTTATAGCGGCATTATTTACGCTGCCATATGCGGTGTATCAGTATAACAGGCATGGCTCGGTATCGAAGTACAGGACGCTGATCATCTACAGCTTTATCCTCTACATGCTTATCGCGTACTTTATGGTCATCCTGCCGCTTCCGGACAGGGCATCGACGGCAGGAAATACGTGGCAGGACCATCTTAATCTGATTCCTTTCAGGCAGATCTGGCTGTACTGGCATGATAAAACATTTGGAGTTGCGGCTTTTAAAGAATATCTTGTGAGCATGTCGCTCTGGCAGCTGCTGTTCAATATCCTGCTGACTGTACCGTTTGGTGTATACATGCGCTATTACTTCAAACTAAGCCTGAAACGTACGATCCTTTATTCATTCCTGCTGAGCCTTTTCTATGAAACGAGTCAGATAACAGCGCTTTTCGGTATTTATCCGGGACCATACAGACTGGCTGATGTTGAGGATCTGATATGTAATACGATGGGCGGAGCAGGAGGCTATTATATAGCATCTGTATTTGCCGGAGTGCTTCCGAGCAGAGATGAGATCGATGAGAAGTGCAGAGCCTCCGGGACCAGGGTTACAGGTATGCGCAGAGCATGGGCAGTCATTTTTGACTATGTGTGCATCGCTGCTGTGTATATTTTTCTGCTCGGTGTGGTCCGGCTGCTAAACCCTGAGTTTACCGCTTATTCCATATATGGAGAGGTATATTGCTGGTCAATTTTCTGCATAACATCTCTCATACAGGTTCTCCTGACTAAGGGATCAACACTGGGACATGCTGCCTGCAGGGTGATTCTTGTGTCCGAAGACGGAGGGATGGCATCAGCGGGGCAGCTTATAAAGCGCTATCTGTACCTGTGGCTGTTTACTGACCTGCCGCTGATCATAGCCGGACAGCTCATGAATGTACGGATCGCCTTCGTAATTGACCTTATTATACTGGGACTGACCGCTGTCTCGCGTATATATTTCTTCATATATTTCATCAATGTAGTATTAAGAAAAGGCAAATTGATGCCGCATGATAAACTCAGCAGAACACTTTACATGGTAACTGATATACCTGAATAGGGTTCCTTTAGTTGCCAATGAAAAGAATAATTATGGAGATTCCTGAAGCGGTAGTTTACAATTAAATCAAATCAGAAGGAGAAACCATACATCAGACGAGGGGGTGCTGTAATGAAAAAAACAGTCGGAATACTGCTGATTGCAACGATGGCTTTTCTGGGAAGTGTATTCACTGTATTTGCCAATGATACTGCGTCAGAGCCGGTATACGGAGTAGATATAAAAAATATCTGCACCTTGCTATGGGCCGGAGAAAGACCGCAGTTTTCCGTTGAGCTCGATCCGGCCTTAAAAGAAGACATCAGTGTTGTAAGCGAAAAGTGGGTCGACCGCAATGGCAAAGAACTTACCGTAAGCGGCAATAATATAGCGGTTGCAGGTGGAAAATATAAATATGAATTAAAACTCAGCTCAAAAAAAGGTTTTGCGTTTGACAATGAATTTAAAGGCGTTTTTTACAAGGGCATTGAGGTAGAAAACTATCAGTTGCATTATGATTTTCCTGCTGAAGACAATAATCACACAATGATAGTTTCGGGAGACTTTAACAATATAATTGTTGCAAGTCCTCTTAAGATAGACGTCGGTAAATTGCTGGCGCTGGTGATCTCAGGCAATTACTCCGGTGCAGTTGATTTCATTCTGAGTGATGACATTAATGTTTCGGAGAATGTTTCCATTGAAAGCGGCAAGACTAATCGTATAAGCAATGATAAATACAGCTATGAGCTTGTTTTAAAAACGAAAGAAGGGTTCCATTTCTGTAATAAACTGGAATTCCTTTATGATGAGAACAAGTACGGATACACCATGGACTATAATTATAGCTTGTCCGATAATAAGCATACACTGACTATTAAGGGGCTAGCGGAGAAAAAACAGTCTGGACAAGAACCGGCAGCATCAGAACTGAAACCTGGGATCCCTGCGTTAGCCGCGGACAAGGCTATCACAAACATGACGAGTGACAGTGACCCGGAAGGTGCGGTTTTCTCTAAACTCAGGCTCAGATCGACTGTTCAGACCAGTAACTCTGTAAAGCTCAGCTGGAAAAAGCTAAGCAACGCTAAGGTGTATATCATCTACGGCAACAAATGCGGAAGCAGTAATAAACCAAAGAGACTTGCCGCATCAACAGGCAATGCCTTTTCGGTTAATAATATAAACGGGAATGTGCTCAGGAAAGGAGAATACTACAAATTCATAATCGTTGCACTCGATAATAAGGCAAATGTAGTTTCAGTATCCAAGCTGATAAGTGTTACTCCTAAGAGCAGCAAGACCGGCAATTACAAGAGCGTGACAGTCAGAAAGTCTGTAATTTCTAAGGCAAAGAAGCTCAGGAAAGGAAAGACTCTTAAACTTAACGCCAGGGCAGTCGCTAAGTCGAAGAAGCTCAAAGTAAAGAAATATGCCGGGCTCAGATATGAATCAACAAACGAAAAGATTGCGACGGTCAGCAGAAGCGGAAAGATCACTGCAAAGAGCAGAGGCACCTGCTACATATATGTATATGCTCAGAATGGAGTATACAAGAAGATAAAAGTGAAGGTAAAATAAGCATAAATACAATCTGCGACATAGACTTCGGAACGTCCGGGTAAGACCGGAAGTTCTTTTTATTCAGCAGATAAATAATCCGCGTATGCGGTTATTCCGGAGAGCAGAACTTTTTCACTACATTCACCGGCATATGCATGGAATAATCGGTATACCGAAGAGCACCATTTGTTATATAATATACTAGTGCATTATTGCCGAACGGGACGGTTGAACACCGGCAAACATGCCATGTTTTTGCGGGAGATCAGAGTATGAAAAAGACTTTTATTATCATTGTCAATGTGGTAATCATGGCTGCCATATTGATTTTTGTTGTGCTCTACTCCAGATCGGAAAGCCGGGATTCATACCAGAGGCAGATAGAACACTTTGAAGACACAACGGTCACCATGGAGCGTGTGACAGGAAATTATCTGGAAAGCGAGCAGAGGATCTGCGATATCTGGGCGCACTATATAAATAATAAGACCATGACAATGGAAGAGGCCGCCGATTATATCCGTTCCTCGCATGTGGTTGAGAACACTTCGGCGCATCTGATTTCACTTGACACGCTCAAGGGCCTTTCTACGCGTTCAAAACAGGGTACGGCCGATGACTATGCTGTTTCCTATGAACGGGTAGATCTCCTGAAGAACGTGGACTGGATCGATGAAATCGGGAAGTCAATCAACATAACCCGTGCCTACACCAACCCGATGAATGGTGAGCAGTCACTGGCTTTCTGCAACATCGTTAAGCTGCGTGATCCCGGAAACGATACTTCCGTGGATGCGGTCCTGCTGCGGGTCATTCCTATCTCGGTGCTGGAACAGAAATGGGTTTTCCCGCAGACAGATCTGATGAACGCGGAACTGTCCATGATCGATGCAAACGGTGATTATATCCTTAAAGGAGACAGCTTTAAAAACTCCAGCTTTTTTGAGTTCTACAAATCTTATAATTCAACGGATCCTGAGACGTCGGGTGAATTGTTCGACAGGATTACTTCATCTACAGGGTCCGTTTCAATGATCAACTCACACGAGCAGGAGTGTATACTTGCATTTACCCCTGTCTCGGCTACTTCCGGCTGGACCCTGCTGGGTCTGGTGCCGGCAAAGGACCTTCATACAGATACAGAAAACTGGCTGCTGATAGGAGTTGTTTCGCTGGGCTTGCTGATCCTGTTCCTCAGCGACCTGCTCTATATACTTTACTTTAACAAGCGTCTTCAGATCGCAGCCAGAGAAGCTGAGTCCGCTAATAAGGCGAAGACTGACTTCCTGTCTACCATGTCACATGATATCCGTACTCCAATGAATGCCATCATTGGTCTTACGACAATCGCTGAAAAGAATCTCGGAGATGTGGAGTCAACAGGGGAAAGTCTCCGGAAAATCAGTCTTGCCAGCAATCACCTGCTGACACTGATCAATGATATTC
>JBGUVT010000055.1:0-26024 GCA_045220485.1 Anaerovoracaceae bacterium
TCCGCAACTGCGGAGATGTGTTTGTATGCGTTGATTTGCTATATGCTTTTCAAAAAAGCTCTTGACACAGCATTAGCAAGATTTGTCTGGTTCTTGTGTTTCCTTCATAATACCATATTCGTTGTATATTAAATGTCTCGGAGTTTTGACCCGATACATTTATTGTGACTCTTTCAAAATACCGGTTGCATGGTGTTTTTTGAGTACTGGATGAATACGGCATTAAAGTCCGATTCTTATTGCACGTCTCTTTCTCACTCACCTGCAACAATCTTGCGAATGCTCTCCCAATCGGCGCATCTTTGATAGTTTCCATTCGGAAAAGCACATTCTCTGTTCCATGGTCTGTCAAACACCAGAACCTTAAGTTCCGGCAGATGTTCGAAAAACCTGAACGCCTTTGGGGAATCCTCAACTGCGTAATCAAACTTCATCCTGTAATAGTCTTCAAGTTCAAGAGTGCTATTACTGTTTTTGATAAAGTGATTCCTTCCATATTTATTGAGACAGTACAGTCTGGCGTTCTTAAGTCCATGCTCATCCAGCCACATACGAGATGGCTCATAAACGCTTGATGGGCGGCCGGTAATGATCGATACTTCGTGCCCGCGAGAAATCCATTCGTTTATGGTCTCTGCAGCTCCCGGCGTCGCATCATATGACAACAGTATCTCCGGCTCGTGCGCCCGAAGCATAAACCGCTCATATTGTTCCGCATCAAGGTCAAAAGACCTGTCCAGTTCAAAATAACGAATCTGTTCATAAGGAACATGCTTATTGAACATTTCCAGCACAAGCTTAGAAAAGGCCCTTCCTGTCTCGCACAGGCAATCGTCAAAATCAACATAAATACGCATTATTTCACCCCCATATAAATGGCAAGATTTCTGACTTCACAGCCCTTGTCCGTGTAGTAGGCAAGCATTTCCGGCATCTTCTTTAAGTCATAGCTGGTCAAAGCGTTGGCCTTTGTCTTAACGAAAATATGATCCGATACAATCTTGAGCTCCGGCACAAGTTCTGCGCCTTTTGTGCCTGGCTTGAATGTGCGCGTACCGGCGGACAGGCTATTGTGTTGAATATACACAATTTTCATGCCGCTTTCCACCGCCCATTCGATGGCGGCATTCAGTCTGTCAATGATGTCCCTGTAATGCTTTGTAATATCGTTTTGAATGTCGATGACGACGAGTGCTTTTCTATTCATTCTTATCCTCTTAGCCGTTTGAGGGCTTCCTCGTTGTTTCCTGTTATCATTTCAAGCTTTACACATGAGCTCATTTCGCTGCAGTCTCCGCAGGTTTCAATATCTTTGCTAAGCGCACACTGCCTTATCGGGCAAAGTGAGTCGCAGAAAGGAGTCTTCACTCCGTCTATGCGGCAACCGGCGCAGTTGATCATCTCCGGTGTGATTTCCACTTTGTTCAGCTCTGACCATTCCTTTGCTACCTTGATCCGCAGATCATTATCATTGTTAACAGTTGCAATATGGGCTTCACATGTCTCACAATCCAACCCGCAATATGCTATATAACACTTCATTCTGGTTTTATCCAATTTGTTTGATTGTTATGAATATTGTAAAAGTTGGTTGCCCTGCGGACAACCAACCAAAGTTAACATATTATGTTGTTATTAGTTGCAGCGATTCTCTTTTTGTTCATATTATCCGTCTGTTGTATACTTAATTTATATAATTCAAAAGTAAGCTAACAGGGAGGAGTATTCATGGCAGCAGAAAAAACTGTTGATGTTAAATCCTTAAAAGATGACTCTCCTATCATTTTTTACACATTTGAATACCTGCGCGATCCGGCTCGTTTCCGTACGCTTCTGGAAGAGCGTTTCAGAAATACCGGTCATACCCGCAGGATCGAGTTCCGGGACTGGAACTGCTATCATGAGATCCCTGATACGGACGGGGATATCTATGCGTATGACGCATGCACCATGTCTGCACTTGTCGACAAAGGGATCATCCGGATACTGCCTGAAATCATCGATACAGGCAAGGTGTTTGACTGGATTCTGGACCGCAGCAGGATCAGGGGAAAAGTATATGGTTTTCCGTTCATGACATGCGCAAACGTGCTGATATGCAGAAAGAAAGATTATGTTCCGGTAAACAACATTTTTGAGATCGAGGGAGGTCTGTCAGCACCTCTGAAATCTATGATCGGATACTACAGTATACTCGCCTTCTGCAATTATCAGGACAGCGGAGGAGGCAGCATCAATGCGATTGAAAAGATTTTCAAGGCTATCGGAGGACATGAGGCATTTGAGGAATCCAAGCTTGATGAGGAAAAAGTCATAGACAGGTTCCGCAGCGGTAAATGCAGATATCTTTTGGGTTTCACCGAAAACCTGAGGTTTCTTGACCGGGATGAATATGTCGTTCAGCTGGCCAACCTCTCTGAGAACGCTGTAAATGAGATGCCCCTTTTCATGACTGACTTTATTTCAATGGGATACAGCACCTCAGGCGAAAAACTGCTTGATTGCCTGGATATAATGGAAATCGTTACAGACAGCAGTTTTGTCCGCGATCTGTGCACTGGTGAGGATGGTCTGGAGTATTTGCTGCCTGCAGATAGGACATTGTATCCGGTTCTCGCTGAGCAGGATCCGGTCTATGAGCAGCTTTACGATCTGGTCAGTGATGAGAATAATGGGATACTCAGATATGGCAGTAATTTCTATGAAGACTTTGACCTTCGGAAAGCATATTTATTGAACTTAGTACAAACCATGGAAGACCTTTAAAACTATAGAAAAGAAGCCGCAGCCTTTTGAAAATAGTAAAGGCTGCGGTTTTGTTTTGTCTAAGTTAATGCCAATCAGGATATTTTTATCTTGACGCATTCTTCAGTACTTGCTGCAGAGTGGTTTTCATGCTCGGTATATCCAGCGGTTTTGCAATATGTCCGTTCATCCCGACTTCCTCGGCTTTCTTTATATCCTCCTGGAACGCATTAGCCGTCATGGCAATGATCGGGATGCCGGCAAGCCCCGGATCGGGAAGATCTCGTATCGCCTGCGCTGCCATATATCCATCCATGACCGGCATTTGTATATCCATCAGTATTACATCATAGTATCCCCTTTCGGATGCCGCCGTCATTTCCAGGGCAATTTTTCCATTCTCCGCCGTTTCGATCAGGAAGCCCGACTGTTCGAGCAGCATCTGGGCAATTTCCATGTTGATCATATTGTCTTCGACCAGCAAAGCACGCTTACCTTCAAATGAGATCTCGTCCCCTTCGTTGAGATGGATTTTTTCTTCTGATTCCATCAGCGGAAAGTCTACGGCAACAACAAACTCCGTGCCTTTGCCTTTCTCCGTCTGAACAGTCATATTGCCGCCCATCATGTCAACAATACGTTTTGTAATCGCCAGACCAAGTCCTGTTCCCTGGATCCTGCTGACTGTCGAGGTTCGCTCACGTTCAAACGGAATAAACAGGCGCTCCACAAATTCCGGGCTCATGCCTATGCCTGTATCTTTTATACGGATTTCATAACTGCCCTTCCCGTCGCCAGCGGCAAGCTCATTCAGTTCCAGGGACACACTGCCGTTTTCTTCCGTGAACTTTCCGGCATTGCACAGCAGATTCATCAGAGCGCGATCCAGCATAACCTTGTCACACAGCACCCATTTATGCGAAATACTGCATGATACAGTCAATTCGATTTTTTTTGCTTCCAGCTGTACCCTGACCAGATCGCACGCTTCCAATATACAGTTTTCCAGATCCACACAGGTCGGCTCGAGGCTGAACTTCCCGCTTTCTATGCGGCTCATATCAAGCACATCATTCACGATTTCCAGAAGCTGACGGCTAGCCATTCCGATTTTATCAATATATCCGCTTTTTTCGTCATAGGTAACACCTTCACGATTTGCCAGCGTGGTGTAACCGATGATGGCATTTAACGGTGTACGGATGTCATGGGACATATTGGACAGGAAAAATGTTTTCGCTTTACTGGCTTCTTCAGCGGCAAACAGCCTCGCCTCAAGCTGCTCATTCTCCTGAATCCTGTCAAATGTACGGCGGATGAGAAGAAGCATAACAAATACGAAAATGCTCCCGCCAAACAGAATGCCCGCCATAACGAGATCCGGATTCCCGAAAAGTCCGACAGTCAGATATCCAACGAAAAACAAGATCAGCAGCATGATAGGAATATTAAACAGCTTTTGTTCCTGATCCCAGTTCCCATGCTTACGGACATCTCTGGAGAAGCACACATAACGGTATATGTTGTAAGCCATCAGCGCGCTGCCGGAATATATCATCAGGTAGAGGAGAACGTCCTTCATAAAACCTCCTGTTTCATTCTGAGCTATTCTACATGAAGCAGCAGTTCAGGCGCCGCTGTCAGAATATTATACATTATGATTATATACCTATTCTGCCGTTTTGATATCATCTCTCCGGAAAGAACAAAAATGACACTGCCATTCACCAGAAAAGGCCTTGAAGTCCATAGCTTCAAGACCTTTTTCGCTGAACCTTCCCGGCACACCGGGTGATTGCTCTAAAGAAGCGGTGCCATTGACTTGGCTAAAACACCAATGACCTTCATTGATAGTTTTTCTCCTCCGATGGTCTCTGGTGTCACTTCGCGGCATTTTGCCATAGTATCCTGAAAATCCTTTTCAATTTCACTTATGCAGCTTGTTTTATACAAATACGTAGCACACTCAAAGTGATGATACAGACTCCGGTAATCAAGATTGATAGTTCCGACGACTGCCTTTTTATCGTCGCTCACAAACACCTTCGCGTGCACGAAGCCCGGAGTATACTCGTATATCTTAACGCCCGCAGAGATGAGCTGCCTGTAATGGGTCTTGGCAAGAGAATAAGCAAGCTTCTTGTCCGGGATGCCCGGCAGGATCAGCCTCACATCTACTCCACGCAAAGCTGCATATTTCAGCGCAGCTTCGAGCTCTCCGTCCAATATAAGATAAGGAGTCATGATATGGACATAATCAGTCGCGCGATTCAGTATATCCATATATACTGTTTCCCCGACTTTATAATCATCAAACGGGCTGTCACAGTATGGCATCACATATCCACCCTCCCCGCCGGCGAAGTCGCTGTCCGTTTCAGACAATATACCGTAATCCGGCTTGTCTTCCCAGGCATTCCAGACCTGCAGAAACATCAACGCAAAGCTTTTAGCCGCATCACCCTTCAGCATAACTGCTACATCTTTCCAATGACCGAAGCGCTCTTTGCGGTTGATGTACTCGTCAGCAAGATTTACTCCGCCATTGAACGCAACCTTTCCGTCTATAACAAGGATCTTGCGGTGATCCCTGTAATTATAGTGTGTCGAAACAAGAGGTCTGATTGGCGAGAACGCCCTTGCTTTTATCCCTTCAGCATTCAGGAGTTTCCAGTAAGCAGCCGGGAGAGTTGATATTTCACACATGCCGTCATACATCACACGTACATCTACGCCCTCTTTTGCCTTGCGGATCAGAACGTCGAGTATGCGGCCCCACATGTATCCCTCTTCGACGATAAAGTATTCCATGAAGATATACTTCTCGGCCTTTTCGAGTTCCTCAAGCATCGCCTCAAACTTATACTCTCCCAGAGGGAAGTAGGTAACATGAGTCCTGTTGAATATTGGGAAGCATCCGCTCTTTTCAAGATATTTTCCGATATCATCCGTGCCCGAACCATCATGCTCTATCTTCTTTATCACGCTGTTATCCTGGATTAGCATTCCGCCAGACTGTTCGATCTGGGCTTCTATCCGCTGCTTCTCCGCGCGGTGTCCTGCATTTGACTCCGCAAACAGGAGCAGTAATGCGCCGGCGAACGGAAGGCTTATTATAACGATCAGCCATGTGAGTTTGGCAGAATAATCCATGCTGCTGTTAAGCAGATATATAATCACAGCTATAGTGAATACCCAGAAAATGATCAGCAGCTCCGGTGCATTGTGAAGAAAATAAAAGATAAATGCACAGATTAACGCCACCTGTAACAGGAGGACCAGAACTATCACGCCGAAGCGGCTGAATATGATGTGTCCGATGCCCTTCTTCACAGGCTCTCCCAGACTTACGATCCTTTCTCCCGTCTCAGTATACTCTGTCTTTTTATGCCTGTTGTCATCCCATATCGTATTATCCGGATTGCGGAATGTCATTACCGCCGCTGCAGCGAATACTCCCTCTGCCAGCAAAAACAGCAATGCATAGAACCATGAAAATTTAGCCGGCTGCACTCTGTTAAAGAACAGGAAAGTCACAGCAAACATAACAAACAGAATGGTCGTCAGCAGTACACTTCCGGGTCTCCTGTAACGTATGGTTCCGCGAAGTGACAGCAGGAAAATTGCCAGCACTGAGAAGGACGCGCTGATTATTCTTGCCTTATCGATAGCAAAAAGATGGTACGAGAGCAGCACTGCAAGGACAGCAAAACCAAACGCAGAAACAAGATATGGTGTTATGACATACCATTTTGAGTAAGGCGGGTGCCCCCTCTTAACCTTATACCTGTGATAAAGATTTGATATAAGGCAGGCCAGCAGGAACAGGATGAGCCCTCCCACCACATTCCGCACCAGTCGATACGCATTTTTCAGACTCAAAAATGAATGACTTGTAGCCTTCAGCTCATCATTCATAACAGAGGCTGCAGAGTATTCATAGTCACTGGATCCGAGAATCGTATACTTGCCTTTTATGACCTCAGGAGCTGTACTTATTGATTGCCTCGGCATTATATGGAATCCATACCTGCCTGCAGACATTCTGTACAGGTTGATTTTATCCGTCTCTGAAGCAAGACTCTTAGGAGTATTTATCAGTCCATATAGCGAAACAGTACAAGGATTGTCTGTTTCCAGAATCACATAGTATTCTTCTTCACCCGGAAGGCTGACTACCGTTTCATTCTCATTTCGCATCATGAATACTTCCGGAATTCGGGTCTGGTTGTCAGGACTGTCTTTTTCCGGATATTGCAGGCGACCGGTTTTGTCGATGCGGGCTATTTCTTTCCCGTCTTTCTGCACTTCCACACCGGCTTTTCCAATAACAAACAGCCTTCGCGTAACAATACCGGTCGTAAAAGTATCCTGCGGCCGGGATTCAGAGAAGAGCCATCTGATATATGTTGAAGGCATGTGCTCAAGTGCGGAGTTTTCCACTGCCGTGGCTCCGGAATCCCATCCGTTTTCCTCTATCTGGCTCTGATCGGCACGCAGGTGCCTGCCTGCAATGTAACCGATATAATCCACAAGTGTATCGATCTTTGCTTTGTCCTGAGCATTTTCAGGCTTCAGCTTTGACAGCACACCCGGAAGGATATCAAGGAGATGATCACCGTCATGGTGGATTATGACATCTTCCAGGGTATCCTGCAGTCTTTCATGGTAATCACTGCTTTCAGGAAACAGCTCCCCAAAGCATTCGATTATTAAACGAAGCTGATAATTTACCTCAGGATTATTATGAAAGCCTTTGCCGTCAAGCTTTTCACCTACTTCTTTTGCTGAATCCGCATACTTTGAATAATCCGCATCTGATTCCTGGGCAGGGGTAAAGATATCCGTTCCGTATCTTTCATATCCCCAGTTCTGCAGAGGAACAAACGGGACAGGATCATATTGTCCGCAGATATTGTATATTCCTTTGTATCTGACAGGTTCTTTTGTAGTTCTCGGCACGCCGAACAGATATGCGTACACATCCTCAAATTCACCGCTCTCGATCATATCCGCAGCGAGTATATTTGCGACTGCGGATGAACGTGAAAAACCGGTCAGCCAGAGTTTCTTCTTTCCTCCTATTCCATTATCTGTAATATATTGCTGCAGATAGTCATTGAACAGGCCGGCAGCTTTGCTGAAACCCTCATGTCTGGTTCCATTACCCACCTTCATGTTGCTTGCCCATTCATTTCCATACCCTTGTCCGCATGCAGCAGCAGCTATAACTGTGAAGTCACCTATCTGCTTCATTCCTATTACGCCGGACAGCGAATCAACAGAAGTAGGGCTGTCATAGCCAAATGCATAAATATTGGTAAACCCTGCATTCCCCAGATAAGTCTCGTATTGAAGACTTACCGATCCCTTTGTACTGCGGAAAGCGGATACGGTCAGTCCCATGGATCCGCGTGCGGTGGTGATGCTGAACTCATCTGAAGGAATGCTGAAGAATCCGTCAGAGTATGGGAACTTCCATTCATTTACCTTTTCATCTACACCCGGGAAAGGCACTTTTATCATTTTTGCATGACCAATCTGCCCTTCCTCTGAAAATGATAACTGATCCTGCTCATACACGGATTCATAGTCAGCAGCTGATGAGACAAATGAAGTGCCCAGGAACAGGGTGATCATTAAAAGTGATAGTATTATTATGTTGCATTTTCTTATAATTGCTTCTTTTTTCATATGAACAACATATTTTGACATTGTTAACTTCATTTGGTAATGTAACATCAATATAACTACAGTATGTCGTTAAATCAACAGACAATATCCCTATGGACGTTTTGGGAACAACACTATAGCGATTTTTGTCGGTTATTGGAGAACTACAATGGCGGAACAGCATGAAAACAGGCGTGTGCGCATGACAAAACGCATGATGAAAGATGCCTTGCTTGAACTTATGGAACATCAGGATCTGGTAAACATCTCAGTAACAGCTATCTGTGAAACAGCCGATGTTCATCGCTCCACTTTCTACAAGTATTACACCGATCCGTCCGACCTGTTCAGAGAAATCGAGCAGGATTTTCTGGACCGGATTCCTGCTCCTCCTCAGGTACTGAATCAGCAGAATCAGGAAGCACTCCTTACAGCTACTTCAGATTTTTTCGATTTTATAAAAGAAAACAGAAAGACTTTCCGGGTATTATTCAACGATTCCTCCGGAAACAGCTTTACTGCCAGGCTCGTAGAATTTCTATGCAACGGATACGTCCCCGTCAGTGATTCAGATGAACAGAGCTCCCGTTTAATTCAAATCTATATTGCCAACGGAACAGTCGGCATGATGCGTGAATGGATAAATACAGGTTTCCAGCTCAGCAGCCAGGATCTGGCTGCAATGATGTACTTCCTTTCAAAGAAGATTTCTCAGTATTGACCTGTTATGCACATTGTACTTTGGGTCAATGATCAGTCACCAGAAAAGCCTTGGCATCGACGCCAAGGCTCTTTTAATGTACGTTTCTTCCGCTGCTCCTATTTTTTCAGATCCTCTACAGCTTTTTCCACATTCAGTCTCGTCAGGATCAAAGTAATCAAAAGATTGAATATCATAGGAAGCCAGAGGTACATTACATGGAGCATGTTAATGCATGAAGCCGTCTGCTCAGCTGCCCCTCCAATGTAACCGCTGAAGCTAAGCAGCCATCCTGCAAGGGCTGTTCCAATACCACCGCCCAGCTTTGTACCAAGCGAGGTGCAGGAATACATTGTTCCGTCTACACGTTTACCATGAGTCAGGTACGTATACTCAGAGCAGGTAGCAATAAGTGCGTTCATATCACCCTGCAGCGGGCTCATGCCAAACGCTGCAATAGCTGTGCACGCAAGCATAAGAGGAATGCTGCCCATATATCCGGCTATGACAACACCGAGTCTGCCCAGTGTGCCAGCGGTATATCCGTACAGGTTCAGCCTGTACATGCCCTTGAATTTCATTACAAGTGCAGGTGTAAACAGGAGACCAACAATCATAGGGATGTTGATAGCCCAGGAGAATACGCCCAGCAGATTTGCATTCTTGAGCACATAGGTCATGTAGTATATGCCCATATTAAGTGTCGCAGTATATATCTGCATGAGAATATATGATCCGCAGATCATCAGATAGTATTTATTCTTTATAAGCAGTTTGAATGCATCTGCCAGACTGTACTTTTCGTCGGTATGATCTTCTGCCGCCTGCCCATGGACAGTCTCTCCTTCTGCAAGTTCCTCAGGCGTAAGCTCTTTTACTGACATTACGGAAACGGTGTTGGAAATAATTCCGAAAAAAGCATAGATTATGGCCACAGTTCTCCATGCTGCCGCTCCCCCTCCAAAATGTGCCACCAGTCCGACCGTGATCGTCTGTATCAGCATGCTTGTGCCGAAAGCAAACATGAAACGGATCGATCCCATCTGCACACGCTCATGATTATTCTTTGTGATCAATGCTGTGAGCGCTGAATACGCTATATTATTGGCCGTATAGAATCCCGCATTCAGCATTGTGTAAGCGATGAAAAACCATGCGTACTGTGAAGCTGCACTGATATTAGCAGGAATACAGAATATAGCAACCAGGCATAACGCGCAGCCGAAATATCCGTAAAACATCCATGGCCTTGCCTTACCCATCCTGGTTTGAGTCTTATCGATCAGAGAGCCGAAGAATACGTCACTGACACCATCAAACAGCTTGGATACTGCTATCAATGTACCCACGACACCTGCATTCATGCCGACCGTATCGGTCAGGAAAATCATCACAAACGCTGAAAGCAGTGCGTATACTACATTACCCGCGATATCACCTGATCCGTAGCCGATTTTGTTATACCATTTTAAATATGTTTTCTCTTCCATCACAACCTCCTAAAGTCATACCTGTTTGTTCAGATTCTCCGGAATTATCATAAATGCGAAGCTATAACTGTCTTCATCGATCCTGTAAGCTTTCTGAATTTCCGGTCCGCAGCTTGCAGATCCTAAGCCGGACATGCGGTGATCTATGCAAAGTACTGTACTTCCGCAGTTTGTCAGTTCATATTCATGCGCCTTACTCCCAAGTTCTTCCTGGGTAAAGCGCGAGGCATTGAAGGACAGAGTGTTTTCATCTGCAGGAATGACATGCAGACACATGCCCTTCCCTCTGACAGAGACATAGTCGCAGTCATAATGTGATCCGTTTTCCTGTGGACGGATATACGGTTCATGGAGTTCCCCTACTGTGGCTGTAAAAGAATCGTGCCTTGCGGCCTGATGTTTATCCACATATGATTCCATCGGCCCCATCCCGTAATATGAAATCACTTTAAGCCATTTTTTCAGGAACAGGCGTATACCGATTCTTGGCAGAGTAAGAATCTGAGGATCCTTTGTCGCGTTCACCTTCAGCGTGATCGCGCCGCTGTTGTTTATTACCCAGACTGTATCCATTCTTACTACAGGCTGGACAGACATTGCTCCTGCGGACTGTCTCACATGTATTTCAGCAAAATCCGCATAGCATATGCAGTTCACTTCATATGCACGTGTCGTTGTATGATCAAGCCTCTGTTTTTTCCATATGTCGACAACGAACATATCGTTATCAACCGGAGCACGCCAGAAATTGAACTCTATTGGCTTATCAAGAAGCTCCTCCCCTTCAAAGTTCATTAATGCCGGCATGCCCGTACGCTTATCAAATTTATAATTAAACCCTTTTCCGCTTATAATTATCAGGTTGCCTTTGTCCTGATGTGACAGAGGATATCCCGTATCGCAGGATGCATTGTTCATTGCCATCAGAGTCCTGGCATATCTCGGATTTGCAACCGGGATCCTGATTTCATCAAACCCAAGCTCATGACCCGCCGGCAAGGCTCCCTGCGACTTTTTAATTACATATGAAATCCATAAAAAGCACCGCCCTTTAGATGGAATATTCAATGGAAGATCTATACTTACACTTGTTCTCGGTTTTATTGAGGGTATCGTCAGTATTCCTTCTGCGATTCTGTTTCCATCAAGAACCAAAGCATATGAAGCACTTATAACTTTTTCCGGATCTGTAAAATCCATGTGATTGCTTATTGTGAGTTTTCTCGACGCTAAGTCATAGCTGCTTCTGAGCGGGCGGTACACATTCCTGTACTCAAACAGACTGGTATGAGGACGTCTGTCCGGGTATACAAGACCATCCAGGCAGAAATTTCCGTCATGCTGCAGTTCACCATTGTCGCCGCCGTATAAATAGATGTCTTTACCGGCCCGTGTCCTTCCGCCATATACTGCATGGTCGCAGAATTCCCAGATAAAGCCACCGCACAAAGCAGGATATTCTTCGATCAGTTTATGATAATCTTCAATATCTCCGGGTCCGTTTCCCATAGCATGGCAGTATTCAACAAGCAAAAGAGGTGCCGCCGGGTCATTATCAAGATATTCCCTGATATCTTCAAATGACGGATACATTCTTCCGACAATATCAATTTTGCTGCAGTCATACTCTCTGTCATCAGACCGATAATATGCACTTTCATATGTGGTCAGCCTGCCCGGGTCAGTCTTTTTTGTCCACTCGAGCGCTCTCTCAAAAGTACAGCCATAGCCGCATTCATTTCCCATCGACCACACCAGTATGCATGGGCGGTTCCTGTTTCGGGTTACCATACTTCTGATGCGATCCAGTGTGGGCTCGATGAAATCCGGATTATCGGCGATCCTCACATGGGCTGACTGCATTCTCCTGGAATAGTCATCTTCATAGAAATAAAGCTCTTCTGTTCCATGGCTCTCATTATCAGCCTCATCAATTACATAAAGGCCTATGCTGTCACACAGCTGATAGAAAAACGGCACAGCAGGATAATGGCTTGCACGTACCGAGTTAAAGTTGTTTTCTTTGATCATTATCAGATCCGAAAGCGTCCGGTTATAATCCATAACGGCTCCGGTCACCGGATCTGATTCGTGCCTGTTCACTCCGTTAAATGTAATCGGTGTTCCGTTCAGAAGTATCCTGTTATCCCTGATACTTACAGTTCTGAATCCGACCCGCTCATTAATGACCTCATTTGAGGTTTCCAGGATCAGCTTATATAGGAAAGGTTTCTCCGCATTCCACAGGATGGGATTATTCACCATGAGACGTATTTTTGAATCATCCTGCAATACTGCTCTGGCATCCATATGTTCCCCGCCGTTTTCATCAGAATGGAGCAGAGATGCTGTCACCGGCACAGGATGCTTTCCCGCAAAAGAAAGACAGATCTCTAAAACAGCGGTTTTATGATCCGGACTGATTTCAGTTGTTATCTGATAATCGCGTATCCCGGTCGCAGGCCGGTTCAAAAGATATACATCACGAAAAATACCGGACATACGGAATTTATCCTGGTCCTCCAGATAACTGCCATCACACCACTTGAGTACAAGAACAGCAAGCAGGTTGTCTCCCTCGACAAGAAACGGTGTAACATCAAATTCGGATGTATGATGAGATATCTGACTATACCCGACATATCTGCCGTTCAGCCAGACAAAGAAGCACGAGTCCACACCTTCAAAATTCAGAAAAGTGCATCCTGCTTTCTGGTCCTTATGCCATTGAAAGTGATGTCTGTAAGCTCCGCAAGGGTTATCCTGGGGCACATAGGGAGGATCGTATGGGAAAGGATAGCGAATGTTAGTGTACTGGCTTTTGTCGTAGCCTTTCATCTGCCATGAAAACGGTACGTACTCCTTATTCCACCAGTCTCCGGCCGTATAAGAAGGAAGAAAGAATTCTTCTTTCAGATCGTGAATGCTCTGAAAAAAAGAAAAGTTCCATTCACATCCACTAAGCATCTGAAGCCTCTGGGATGATTCCCTGAGGTTTACAAGATGGTCATTTCTCCCCGAATCCGGAATGTAATAGCATCTGTATGGCTCAGTATTTTCATGTAAAACTGCCATATTTTCATAATGTCTAGGTACAATCATCAGTTGCCTCCTGTATCAGAGAAACATGCTTAAATACATAAGATTTCAATCTAAAAACATTATAAAAACCGGCTTTTTTAAAACATATGCACAAAACAGTATTAAACATGCACAAGTTTGGTATTTAGCGGTTCAGGCATTGCCAGTATTCAGGACTGTTAGTAAAATAAGCGGCAAAAGACATAAGAGGTTACGGAAATGTATGTGAATTCAGGCTATCTTCATAACTCAAGAACGCCTTTCAAGGAAAAGGTTAAACCACTAAGAATCACCAGTGCCGGCACTTACCAGCTTCATAGTTTGCATAAACTCCCGACATGGCGCCCGAGAGGCCGTGTTGACTGGCAATTGATATATATCGCTGCAGGAAAGGGTTATTTCATTTTTGATAATAAGGAAGTCATTGTTCCTGCGGGCAATATGGTTCTGTACCAGCCTAAAAAGGAACAGCGCTATTACTATCTTGGCGAGGACCGGACTCAGGTATGGTTTGTGCACTTCACAGGACGGGAGGTCAGGAAGATTCTTCAGCATTATGAGATTCCTATGGACAGCAACATTCTGTGTACAGGTCTGTCCAGGGAGTATGAAGATTATTTTCGCAAAATGAGAGATGAACTTGTTGCCTGCAGATGGGGCTATGAGGAAATGCTTTCTTATCTGCTCCGTGAACTCCTGATGACCATGCACCGGCGAATGGAAGAGAATCTCCCTCGTCTTTCAGGCTTTACCAGCCAGGAAATCGATCTGGCCAAGGAATACTTCACTGAGCACTATAACGAAGAAATCAGTATAGAGGAATATGCGCTTTCACGGCATGTAAGCGCCAGCTGGTTCAACAAAAGCTTTAAAAAAGCAGTAGGAACAACACCTATGAAATATATACTTTCCACAAGGATCCGGAATGCACAGGTCCTGCTGGAAACAACAGATTACAATATTTCCAACATAGCTTCTATGGTCGGATATGACAATGCATTCTATTTCAGCCGTCTTTTCAAGAAGCAAAAGGGGCTCTCTCCTGCAGCTTATAGAAAAATCTTCTGCGAAAAATACCAAGAACACCTTCAGAACAAAGGATAAACCGAGCCCCTGAGTATACACCGTAAAACGTGCAGCCATGGCAATTGCCATGGCTGCACGTTTATATCATCTGTATGCAGGATGTTTCTGCAGTCTTATGCTCCGAGGAACATCAGTCCATATTTAAGTGCGATGCCGGATACCATACCGATAAACGGATCGGAGAAGCTTGTTACAATTATTACACAGGCGCCTACAACCGGATCTTCAGTGAGAGCAGCTTTTGCATCTTCAGGGAAGACTGCGAACGCTCCGAGTACAAACAGGAAGCCCGAAATAGTCTCTGCCGGAATATGCTTAGCCAGCTTTGTGATCGTTTTTGTCAGGAATATCGCCGACACGATCGCAACCAGTAACACTCCTGCAAGCAGCGGATGCGGTGCAGCTGCGGTGCCGCTTATGATTGCCTCTACCGGACCACCGCCAAAGAATGCGCTTGCCGAATCTGCCAGACCGGAATAAACGGTGATAGCGTCTACATTTGCCGTTTCTCCTGCAATACCTGCCGTAATGGTGGCATAAGCGATATTTCCGCCTATCTGAAGAGTGCAGACAGCCAGTACGCTGCGGATGATATGCGGATTAACGGTCAGTTTCAGCGGTATGAGCTTTTCCTTACTCATGTCGACTTCCAGCAAATGATCCTGCTGGCCTGTCACTCTGACTTTGATAAGGTGTGCAACATCACTGACAATAACAGAGACTGCTATCGTCCAGATAAGGTCGTTGGTTGCAAAATAGACAATAATTGCTGATGCCATGGAAATGCCGGAAACGAATCTGTTCTGTTTTATCATGTCAAATCCCGCCTTAGCCAGCATCAGGCCTACGCCTGCCAGCATGGCGTTCAGGATGCATGGACCGATAAAATCCATGGTCTTTGTCAGCACGCCGCATAGTCCCAGAACCGCCATCACGATACCGCTGTAGAAGATGATGTTCAGTCTTTCATTACGGTCATGACTGATGGTTCCTGCAAGTACGATACTTTCTGCCTGCAGCGAGATCGGTGCGATCTGGTGAGTCAGAAGCATACCGAAGCCGCCGACTATGAAGCCAAGTGCAGTAGGAAATGCAGCAAATCCATATGACAGTGAAAACATGGCCATCGGAATTGCGTTAAAGACAACAGCGATGGCTGCAAAAAGGTCTTTCAGGTACAAGCCCATTACTACTCCCCCCTTTCTCTATGCTTGTAGGACAGCCTACTTCTTTCCTTACATCTTAAATATATGCTTTGCAAATATTCTTTGCAATTCTAATAATATTTTAACAGGCATTATCAGGGGACCGGAGACGGTTCTCTGTCTCAGACGAAAAAAAGCCCTTGCGGGCTATTTTCGTCGGTGAATACAGAGGAAGACATTAAACCGTCCTGATCAATGGTATAAAAGCGCTTCTAATGTTTCAAACAATATTTCCGGCTCCACCGGTTTGCTCAGATGCGCATTCAGACCTGCCTGCATGCTTTGCTGAACATCTTCATCAAAGGCATTTGCCGTTAACGCTATGATAGGAATATTCTTTGCATCAGATCTGTTCATAGCCCTGATTCTCCGGGTCGCCTCCAGTCCATCCATTTCAGGCATCCGCATATCCATCAGAATAGCATCATAATAACCCTCTTCATGTTTCTCAAATTTTTCTACAGCAATACGCCCGTTTTCTGCGTGATCTACCTGTATCTCACGCATGGATAGCACCATGATCATAATCTCGGCATTTACTGTGACATCTTCTGCAAGCAGCACTCTGCGGTATCTGAGATCCGCAGTTTCACGTTCAAGCTTAGCATTTTTCTTTATGAAAGCCTCCCTGAACTCATCAAGCACTTTCCCGGCAAAGAGTGGTTTTGCAACAAATGTGTCCACTCCTACCGCCTTCGCTTCATCCTCAATATCATCCCAGTTATATGAGGTAAGTATTATAACAGGCGTTTCATCGCCCACTGCTGCCCGGATCTGACGTGTCGTTTCCAGACCGTCCATATCAGGCATACGCCAATCCACCAGTATCAAATTATATGGCTCACGCCTTGCATGACGTACTTTCGTCATCTGTACGCCTTCTGCTCCAGACAACGCCTTTTCACAGTTCACGCCCACCTGTCCAAGCACAAGCTGGGCATGTTCACAGGCGATCGGATCATCATCGATCACCAGTACACACAGCTCATGTGGATGCAGAACATCTTCCTCTTCCCCGGTGCTTTTGCGGTCGCTGTCGATCAGCGTGACTGTGACGGTAAACGTTGTTCCTTTATTCTTTTCACTCTCTACCGCAATCGTTCCGTTCATCAGCTCTATGATGCTTCTGGTTATGGCCATGCCCAGGCCTGTACTCCCAAAGCGGTTTGTGCTGGACGAATCCTCCTGACTGAATGCATCGAACAGCTTAGGAAGAAACTCCCGGCTCATACCAATCCCTGTATCGCTGATGATAAATTGAAGTGTGGATCTTCCATTGAACCGGGCAATCGTTTCCACGACAAATGTGACGGAACCGCCTGGCGGTGTAAACTTGACCGCGTTTCCGAGGATATTGATCATAACCTGCCGCAGTTTCATTTCATCGCCAATATAATAATCGTCGATCGTGCCGTTTACGCGGCATTCGTACTCAACGCCCTTATCCCTGCACTGGTCACTTATAATCGTATTGACCTGGGCCAGCACCTTTGCGAAAGAAAACTCCTCTTTCTTCACGGTCATGCGGCCGGATTCGATGCGGCTCATGTCAAGAATGTCATTGATTATGCTGAGCAGATGCTGGGCTGACAGCCCGATTTTCTCAAGATGCTCCCGCGTCGCGTCAGATATGCCGGGATCATTCAATGCGATACGGTCAAGTCCTATGATCGCATTCATTGGAGTGCGGATTTCATGACTCATATTAGACAGGAAAGCCGTCTTTGCCTTGTTTGCCTGATTGGCCTCTTCAAGCGCACTGCTCAGCGATTCCCGCTGCTGCGCAAGTTCCTGCATCATTTCCTTTTGTTCGGTGATGTCTATAAAGACGCCTATATAAGATATAGGCGAACCATCAGAACGGCGTGTTGGTTTACCGACAGCCCGGTACCAGCGATATCCTCTGTTCTTAGTCAGCAGACGATATTCTACGTCATAGGTCTTCCTGCCCGTATAGTCTGAAATCGTTTCATTAAACTCCTTCAGTACGCGCTCCTTGTCATCAGGATGCAGAAGATCGGACCAGGATTCAAGTACGTCCGGAAAGTCGTCCGCCTCTTGATACCCGAGCATTCTCCGGAATTCGTCGCTCCAGCTGACCCGCTCCATCACGCCTGCTTCATCAAAACTCATAGTCCATTTGCCGGATCCCAGCATCTCATGTATGGTGTCTAGAGACGCAGCTTCGTTTTGCAGTTCAGCATACAGATCATCATTTTCTTTCGCCTGGGTAATGTCGATGGTCACGCCCCTGTGCTGCACCACCCTGCCTTCAGGATCCCGCGACAGTATACCGCTGCTGCGAAACCACCGGACAGAACCGTCCTTTCTGCAAAAGCGGAATTCTTTACCCGTTGTGCTCATGATATTTTTATCAGAAGCACTGGCGGCCATATCATCAATCAGCATATCCCTGTCTTCCGGGTAAATGCCTCGTAAGAAGGGTTCTATTTCATTCGGAAAATCACTCTGGTCACTATAACCCATCAGCCTGCGGAAGCCATCTCCCCATTGTACAGATGCCAAAGTGCCGTCCGGCGCATAGTTTATAACCCAGCTTCCCGCCTTTGTCAGATCGGTAAGAAGACGGATCGTTACAGCCTGTTCCTCTATTATTTGTCTGTCCTTTTCATCGTTTATATAGTTCATAAACGGCTCCCTTCATCAGGTCTGCTTTTATTATTCCTTAACTGTTGTCAACTTGCCATATATTATACTTTGTTGGACAATCATTTGTACATAATAGAAAAGGACATCCTGCGATGTCCTCAGCATCTATCGCTTGTAGTTCGATCCATCACCGAAATGGTTGAAAAATTCTCTTATAAAATCTACCGGCGGCCTTTTTTCATCTTTATTCTGTTTTATGGAATATGCGAATACGCCTATTACCAATGCGGCGCAGACTGCAATTATTAAGATTTCTGTTGCTCCCATGTTTACCTCCCCTGAACAACAACTGCATAGCATCCACTTTATCGACATCCGGATCAATTTGGGAAAACACCCCACCATCTGAAGAGCCCATTAACCAGCAGATACAAACCAAGCAGTATGGCTGTAACTATGACGATGGCCTTGCATATGCCGCCTTTTCTGAGTACATCACCAATCGTATCGTATTCATCGCCTTCTTTCCTGTTTGCTCTTATATCAGCCGGAATCGGATCATTCCCATGTTCTGAATACCTGTTATTCTGTGGAATTGCCATTCCGCACAGCGCCCCCAGCAGTGTGATAGCGAAGTTGAGCTGTCTGGGACTTATTTCTTTTGTCTCAGCAAAGCGTGTCCCTTCCTGTTCCGCTTCATATATGCTTTTAAGATATTTTGGTGAATCTATAACGGCAAAATCCGCAGCTTCGGCATCCAGCTCTTCGCACATTTCTATAGCTGAAGCAATCTCAGTCTGCTGAATGCGCAGCCTCTCTACATTATGTTCCAGCACTTCATGAAGGTCCGCTTTGTGCTCTATCAAATCTCTTATCTCAGCAACTCCGATTCCCAACTTTCTCAGAATGATAATTTTCTGAAACAGCCGTACCTCTTCATCGGTGTAATCACGGTACCCATTCTCTGAACGGGACGGGGTCACTAGACCCTGCTCTTCATAGTATCTTACTGTCGCTCCGGAAACACCAAGTAAATCCTCAAGTTCATTTATCTTCATTTTTTGTTCCTCTCCATAGTCATATACTAAACTACGATGCTGCCTCACGGTCAAGGTTTATCTGCACATAAACAGAGTTTAAGATTTCTGACACTCTCGCTATGATAAACTTTCAAATATAAAAATGCTTTACTCCGGCTGTTGTCCGGATATATGAGGAAATCAGAATGAACTACAAGAAAACGAATGCTTTCGTAATAAATAAAATCTCAGTCATGCTGCTGGTACTGGCACTTTGCATGTCACTTGTCATGCCGATGGCAGGCATTAATGTATATGCAGGTAACGAGGACAAATCCGTTGCTGCGGAAGAGATCCAAAAGGATGCCGACGCAAAGGAATCTGATACAGAGAAAACAGGTACGGATACTTCCGGATCTGAAAAAAAGGCGAAAACCGCAAAGATTCAGACTACGATCACCGGCTACCAGACGTCTTACAACAAGCGTTACAATCAGGATCTTCTGATTGAGGCTGACATCACCCCTGCTGACGGCAGAGATGTGCAGCTGCAGAGATATAACAGCGAAGAAGATAGCTGGACCACAATTCTGACTGCAAGCCCTGCTCCGGATCCGGTCACGGAACCAGAAGAGAATTCAGAAGAAACTGCGGCTCAGGCTGAAGCTACAGAGCAGGCTGCGGGTTCAGGAGAAGCTGAGACTGCCGCTGCAGATACAGCTTCAGCAGCAGGTGCAGCTGAAACTATTGCTGATACGGGCGTTGCTTTGAGCATTGATCCTGCGACACTGACAGAGGAAGACGGGGTCGCCCATGTAACTTTCAACATCCCTCAGGAAGAGCGTCAGAAGACTACTTCTACCTGGCGTATCCATATTAATGGTACGAAGAAAGGTTCCGCAGCATCCAGCGAAAAAATCACTGTCACCACGCGCAATCTGGAAAAAATCAGCTTATCCGCCAGAGCTGCATGCGTATACAGGATAGACGGAGACGGTCAGGGCACCATGATCTATTCCAAAAATTCATCCACTCAGCTTGCTCAGGCCAGCACCACCAAGCTGATGACAGCAGTTCTGTTGATGGAGAGCGGGCTCATTGATTCAACTACCATGGTCTCAGCTCATGCTGCTGCCACTCCTTACGGCAGCGGTCACATGGCCGTCGGAGATATCTACAATACCAGAGACCTCCTGTACGCTATGCTGCTGCCATCATCCAATGACGCAGCTACTGCTGTTGCTGAAAGAGTCGGCGGCACCGAAGGGGCTTTCGTCAACATGATGAACGCCAAGGCGTATAAGCTGGGATTGACCAGAACACATTTCTGCAATCCTCATGGTCTGGACGCTGACGGACACTATACTACAGCTAAGGAGCTTGCTATACTCACAGCATATGCATACACCTTCCCTGAAATCAGGGACTGCTGGGCTACCCAGTACAAGTCCATCAGGAGCCTTGAAAAAGGCAGAAGATGGCACCTGTGGTCTACCAATGCCATCTTCGGCTACATCAGCAATTTCCTAGGCGGCAAGACCGGCACTGAGGACAACGCGGGATGCTGCTTCACCGGTGTTTACACATTCAACGGTGACACTTATGTGACTGTAGTACTCGGCAGCGGATACGGATTCTCGCGCTGGAGCGATACCAAGAGACTGCACGGATATATACAGGACTATGCGCAGAGCCATTACTGATCACTTAGACTGCCTCTCAACACTCCGGAAAACCGGAGTGTTCTTTTTTATTGACATATACAATAAATAGTATAAAATGATATTGTAACGCGGTTTAGACCGTAGTATAACAAGTATGTAAGACAACTATTATTGAACGGAGGACTCAAATGAAAATCGGATTCCTGGGCGCAGGCGCAATGGGCGGAGCTATCCTCTCCGGCGCAGTAAAGACAGGCGTTGTTAAGGCGGAGGATGTGTACGTAAGTGATTTTTCCGACGCAATCAAAGCAAAATATAAGGAAATGGGATGCCATATCGCAGACAGCAATGAGGAACTCGGCAAATCTGTCGATATCCTGGTTGCATGTGTAAAGCCGCAGTATGCTGCAGCTGCTCTTTCAGAGCTCGGCGACAGTCTGGACGGCAAAGCCATGATATCCATAATGGCAGGCCTCACAACAGAAAGTCTCCGTGAGATGACAGGCGGAAGCTTCAGACTCCTGAGACTCATGCCAAATACCCCTGCCCTTGTAGGATGCGGAGCTTTCGCGCTCGATTCCGGCACAGATCTCACTGCAGAAGAAAAGGAATTCGCTCAGAAGCTCTTTGAGTCGATCGGCATTGTAGAGTGGATGCCTGAAAACCTCATCGATACTGCCTGCGGTCTTTCGGGAGCGGGCCCTGCATATATATACCTCGTTATCGAGGCACTCGCAGACGGCGGAGTCGCTAAGGGACTTCCTCGCAAGACTGCACAGAATCTGGCAGCTCAGACTGTTATGGGCGCTGCCAGAATGGTCCTCGAGACAGGTCAGCATCCTGGATTCCTTAAGGATCAGGTCTGCTCGCCGGGCGGCAACACCATCATTGGCATCAAGACTCTTGAGGAGCACGGAGTAAGAGGCGCGTTCATCGATACTGTTGTAAAGGCGACCGAAAGAGCTCAGGAGCTCGGGAAAAAATAGTTGCCTCGTAACAGAAAAAATTTGCCCCGCATCATCACTGATGCGGGGCGCTTTTAGTATTATGGTTTATTTCAGTCTTCTGAGTACTTCCTTGATGAACTCCCAGTTCCTGGCTGTCGACTCTATATTCAGTCTTTCGCCCGGTGTGTGGACGTTCAGCATCTCCGGACCGAATGTGACTATGTCGAGATCAGGGTTCTTGCCCATAAGTATGCCGCCTTCAAGACCGGCGTGCATTACCTCGATGCGAGGCTCATCGCCGAACAGCTCCTTATGGACTTCTACCATCAAAGGTCTCAGTTCTGATTCAGGCTTATACGGCCATGCAGGGTATGACGACTCAACCTCGAGCCTGCCGCCGACTATCTCGCTCCAGAGGCCGAGTCTCTGCAGCATCTCTTCGAGCTTGCTCGCAACAGAGCTCCTGGCCTGGTAAGTTACCTTACAGAAAGCCTCTTCTGTAACAACGATACCGGTATTGAGAGAGCTTTCCACAGCTCCTTCCACATGGCGGTCCATCGCCTGCACACCGTCGAGTGCGCCGTAAAGATACCAGATGGTATTCACGGTGCATTCCCAGTTGAAAACGCTGTAGTCATCGACCTCACCGGCCTCAGCAGTGATGGAAAGTCCCGGCTCGCTGTCTCCGTACTCGTCTTTCAGGATGCTTACGAGATCATTGAGTCTTTCAATGAAGTTGTCAGCTCTGTCAGCGCTCATTACCACTTCTGCGGTGCAGTACTGGCATATGACATTGGCAGCATTGCCGCCGTTTACGGACAGCAGCGAAAAGTCGATCTTCTTGCTCAGCGAATGGAGCAGGCGGCCCATGTCCTTGATGGCATTGCCTCTCTGCTTCTGGATATCGTTTCCGGAGTGGCCGCCGACATATCCCCTGGATGTGACTGTGACCTTGATACCGTTTCTGTGTCTGCGGGAAACAGGTATGACGACCGTGCAGACAGTTCCGCCGGCGCAGCCTACTGTAAGAATTCCGTCCTCCTCACCATCTATGTTGAAAAGCTTTTTGCCCCTCAGGAGTGAAGTGTCGAGAGCATGAGCTCCGCCCATGCCTATCTCCTCGTCTACCGTGAAGACAGCTTCGATAGGCGGATGCGGGATATCGTCGCTGGCAAGAACAGCCATGGCATAAGCAAGCGCTATACCGTCGTCTCCGCCAAGCGTCGTATTCTTTGCGCCTATATAGCCGTCTTCCACGAAGAGCTCAAGCGGCTCGGTATCAAAATCATGGTCAGAATCAAGAGTCTTGCTCGCCACCATATCCATATGACCCTGAAGGATCACAGGCTCTGAATCCTCATATCCCGCTGTGCCCGGCTTGTAAATTATAACGTTGCCGGATTCTTCCTGCACGTACTCGAGTCCGTGCCTTTTGGCAAACTCAGCGCAATAGTCACTTATTTTCTCGTCCCTGTAAGTCCTTCTCGGCACCATCGAAAGAGCTTCAAACTGTTCGAATACTTCTTTCGGCTCAAGATTACTCAATACTCCCATATCGTCCTCCATCTTATAAAAGCTTATGTAATTTCATCAGTAAAACGTACTAGATCGCACGGGTATATTCTTTGAGCCATGCGTTTTCTTCTTCTGTCATGAACGGACTGAGCTTCTCATAGCACTGTCTGTGATAGTCGTTGAGCCACTCCCTTTCAGATCTTGTAAGCTCTTCCGGATCGATAGCATCAAGGTCAATAGGTACAAAGGTCATAGTCTCAAAGTGCATGAACTGTCCGTACTTGTTCTTCTCACCCTTGACAGTCACCACGTTGTTTTCAATACGAATGCCGAAGTCTCCCTCTTCATAGATGCCCGGCTCAATTGTGACGCACATCCCCTCTTCAAACTGATGGTGCTCGTTTTTCGAAGGAACGATATACCATCTGAAGCCCGTAGGAGGCTCGTGGATGCTCCCGAGATATCCGAAGCCGTGACCTGTACCGCACTGGAAGTCCTTGTTGAGATCCCATACCGGCTGACGGCAGAGAACATCGAGCGACCATCCGTGGTTTCCGTAAAGGAAATTTGCGGCACTGAGGTGCTGCATCGCGCGGAAGACAGCAGTATAGTACTTCTTCATCTGAGGTCCGATATGTCCGAGAACTGTAGTCCTTGTTATATCTGTTGACCCCTCATAATATCCGCCGCCTGTATCCGAGAGGAGCATCTCTCCTTCCTTAAGCACGACGTCTGTCTCCGGACTCGGCGAGTAGTGCATCATAGCGGCGTGCTCGCCGAATGCCTGCAGCGGCTCGAACGAATCCCTGATATATCCCTCCTGCTCCTGTCTGAGAGAGGTGAGCTTATCCGAAGCGCTGAGTTCTGTGATCTCCTGCTTGTCGTAGTTGTTTTTTACCCAGTATATGAACTTTGTAAGAGCTACGCTGTCCTTGAGTTCGGCCTTCTTTATATTCTCGATCTCAACAGGATTCTTCATGGCCTTCATGAGAATAGTAGGGTTCTGTCCCTCCACCACCTTGCAAGGCAGCGACTTGTAGAGCGCGTAGTTCATCTTCATAGGATCGATAAGTACTGTCTCATCAGCACCGATCTTCTTAACATCCTCATAGATGTCGTTATATGGATGAACGATCACATTGTCCTCAGCAAAGTGAGCTCTGATCTCGTCATTGAGCTTGCGTCCGTCCATATAGAGATCGACATGATCCTTCCAGACGATTGCATATGAAAGTACCAGCGGGAAGAAGTCTATATCATCGCCGCGGAAGTTGAGCAGCCAGCAGACATCGTCGAGCGATGCTATGATGTGCACAGTAGCTCCACACTCATCCATCTTTGCACGTACTCTAGCAAGCTTGCTTGCGGTGCTCTCGCCCGTCCACTTCTCCTCAAGGTAGAAGCACGGCTTTTCTGAAAGCGGCGGACGGTCTTCCCATACATCGCTGACAAGATCGACCATGTATTCGATGTTGATACGCTTTGCGCCGAGCACTTCCTCATACTCCTGGCCTTCGCCCATGGACAGGACTCTGCCGTCAAAGGCGACCTTGCCGCCTGCAGGGATAATCTCTGCGAGCCACTCCGTAGTTGACGGAGTGTCGTCGACGAACATCTTCATCAGATGTACGCCGCTTCCCTCCAGCTCTGTATTGGCCTGGGTGAAATACCTTCCGTCAGTCCACAGACCTGCATCATCCATTGCGATTGCAGCTGTGCCGTATGATCCCGAGAATCCCGTTATATACGCCCTTGCCTTGAAGTGCTCACCTACATATTCACTCTGGTGAAAGTCAGCTGTCGGGATGACATACGCGTCTATGCCCTGTTCCTTCATCAGTTGTCTGAGCTTTGCGACTCTCTTTGCATTTTCAGTCATTTCTGGTCTTTTCTCCTCGTAATTATAATCCCCCGCCACGCTCTGATGCGGTGGCGGGGATCTGAAACTCTATTGTATCCTACAGCGGCATTGTCTCCTGCCTTACGAATTCTGCGGTTTCATCGTCAAGCAGCGGAACAAGTGTCTCTCTTACCCATGCATGATAATTATCGACCCATGCGATCTCCTCATCTGTCATCAGTGACTTGTTGATGGCAGCTCTCTCGTAAGGAACGCAGGTAAGAGGTTCATTTACAAGATTGCCCTCTTCGTCTTCTTTGAAGATCATGAGGTTTTCTGTTCTGATGCCGAACTTTCCGTCAATGTATACGCCCGGCTCGTTTGACATTACCATGCCGGCCTTTATATCGATCGGCTTAGGTACTCGTCTGATGGTGTTAGGGCCCTCA
>JBGUVT010000056.1:0-4998 GCA_045220485.1 Anaerovoracaceae bacterium
CGCCTCCGATAACAGTAGTGGCATCGATCTCTGCCAGGCAGTCTGCAATAGCTTTTGTACCTACAGCGAAATTATCCATCTCGAAGACGCCCATAGGACCATTCCATACTACCGTCTTTGCAGTCTTAAGAGCATCGGTGTAAAGCTTGATTGTCTCAGGTCCGATGTCAAGGCCCATTTTGTCATCAGGGATAGAATCAACATCATATACGCCATAAGGCGAATCATTCGAAAACTCATCAGCAGCTACAACGTCTACAGGGAGCATGAACTTAACACCTTTATCTGCTGCCATCTTGAGGATCTCTCCGGCAAGCTCAAGGCCTTCTTCATCAAGAAGTGATTTTCCGATGGAGTAGCCCTGTGACTTGAAGAATGTATATGCCATTCCTCCTCCGATAATGAGGATGTCTACTTTGTCGAGCAGATTTGTGATTACAGGGATCTTGTCCTTTACTTTTGCGCCGCCCATGATAGCCGCAAACGGTCTCTTCGGGTTGTTTACTGCTTCTCCGAGGAACTTGAGTTCCTTTTCAATAAGGAATCCGGATACAGCAGGAATATAATCAGCTATGCCTGCAGTAGAAGAATGTGCTCTGTGAGCAGATCCGAACGCATCCTGAACGAAAATATCGCCAAGTTCCGAAAGTTCCTTTGCGAATTCAGGGTCATTCTTTGTTTCCCCGGCTTTATATCTTACGTTTTCTATCAGCAGCATCTCACCGGCTTTGAGATCTTTTGCCGCAGCTTTTACATTATCGTCTACAACTACGTCAGAAGGAACGAACTTGACTTCCTTTCCGGTAAGCTCAGCAAGTCTTTTTGCAACCGGTGCAAGACTGAACTCAGGCTTCGGCTCACCCTTTGGTCTGCCAAGGTGTGACATGAGAACTACTGATGCTCCGTTCTCAAGAAGATACTCGATGCTCGGAAGAGCTGCTCTGATGCGGATGTCGTCGGTAATAACATCACCGTCGAGCGGAACGTTGAAGTCGCATCTTACTACTGCCCTTTTGCCGGCCCAGTCGATGTCTTTAATAGTCTTTTTCATATATGACTCTCCTTTGTTGTTACAGAAAAAACTATCGTTACTTAGCGGCATGTATATGCCTTTGGATATATCGTTCTATCTTATTAATTTTAGCAAATTGTGCTTCCGGATTAAAGCATTAAATGATTACTGAAGCTCTGCTTCCGGCATCGCGGTCTTTAGTGACCACGATCTGCTTTTCTATGCGGGATTTAAGTGCATCAACGTGCGATATTATTCCTACCAGCTTATCATCATCAGAGAGCTCGGTAAGCGTACGTATGGCCTTTTCAAGAGTTTCTGAGTCAAGTGATCCAAAGCCCTCATCTACAAACATGGTATCGAGTCTTATACCGCCGGCTGAAGCCTGAACCTCATCAGAAAGGCCCAGAGCCAGTGACAGTGAGGCCATAAAGCTTTCTCCTCCTGAAAGTGTATTCACAGACCTTTCCGTTCCGCTGTAATGATCAAGTACGCTGAGATCCAGCCCGGACAGGTGACGCTTGTCACCCGCTTCACTCGTCCGTACGAACTCGTACTGGCCGTCAGACATCATTCTCAGCCTTATATTCGCACGCCTGATAATACGCTCAAAGTAGAAGGACTGCACATATGATTCAAGAGTGATCCTCTCCTTGCCTGTAAGCAATCCGTTTGCTGTTCTGCTGAGGGAGTCGATTATATCGTGTTCCCTGCGGATCCGCTCAAGATCCGCAGCCCCCGATTTCACCAGATTCAATGCGGTTCCCGCGGACTTCATATCAGCTGCAAGCTGTATGTTTAATTCAGTAAGTGTCTTTTTCTCAGATTCTGCAGCAATCGCTGCCTCAGCAGCAGCGCTCTCATCTACAGGTTTATATCCTTCAACCACCTTTTCGAGCTCGTTTATCTTAGCTGCATTGACATCTCTCCCGGATTCAGCGTCATTCAGAGCTTTCATAGCCTTTCCGATCCCGTCTCTGAGTCTCTTCGCTTCCTTCACTTTACCGGTCCGGCTGTTTTCCGCATCCTCCCTCGAGTCAAAAGCAAGGTCTTTCCTGACCTGTTTATACCTTGCCTCGGCAGCGGCCAATGATGCACTGACTGCAGTGAGATTCTTTTCGATTTTCTTCACTTCTGAACTTTTTTCTTCCAGCTCTTTTCGCAGATTCGGAACAGCAGCGTTCATTTCCGTTGCTTTTTCAGATTTTTGCCTGAGCTCCTCTTCTTCTTTACGCATTGCTGTAAGAGTTTCGTTCAGTGATAAAACTTCCTTTTCTGCAGCTTCACAGGCAGATGCAAGGTCTTCACTTCCGGTTTCACGCACCGCTTCATCCATGGTACGAGCCATTACTGCATCCAGATTGCCTTTTGAAGTACTGACTTCACTCATTTTGTCTGAAGCCGTGTTTCTTGCAGCCTCCGCATCCTTTTGTTTAGCATCAAGCTCTTCTGCAGATGGGGCTTCCTGACTGAGTTCCGCCGGTGCAGGATGATGAACTGAACCGCATACCGGGCAAGGTTCTCCATCAGAAAGAGCCCTTGCAAGTATACCTGCCTGCTCTTTCATATATGCAGACAGCATTCTGCTGTACTCACCAGCAAGCCTTTCTGCTTCAGCAATCAAAGGTTCCAGTTCATCCTGCTGTTTTCTCAGCGCTTCGCTCATCACTGTAACCGTTTCTATATCATCTGAAAGTGTTCTGAGTGCTGTAATACGGCTGTCCGTTTTTTCTATACTGTTTTTGATTTTTGCAAGTTCTTCACCTGACTGCCGGAGCTGCACCAGAAGCGACTCGCTGTCTGAAAGTTTCTTTTTAAGAGTTTCCTCTTCGTTTTGTGCGTTCGCGAGATCAATGGTAACGGCTTCTGCTTCTTTTCTTAAGCCTGTTATTTCCGCACTGATGGTATCAAGCTCATCATACGAATCCAGTGAAGCATCTATCAGCGCAGCCTCGTTCTCAAGCTTTTCAATAAAAGGATTCCCGGCATTTGCTTCTTCAAGAGCTGATTTTGCTTTTTCTACTTCTTCTTCAAATAAAGGTATGGCGTTTCTGGCCTCCTCAAGGCTCGCTGCGTTCTTTCTGTGATCTTTCGCGAGAGCTATTTTATTGTTGAGTTCCGTAAGTCTTTTATCTGTTGCTGCAAGTTCATCTGCAACGTATCCTGACCTCTCATCAGCTGCATATATTATTGATCCGAGCAGATCGCATATCTCTTCCGGTGTGGCAGTATTATTATCTGAACGCTCTTTCAGTTCATCAAGCTTAGCCGAAAGTTCTTCGTCAAAGCTGCAGTTTACTGAAGCAACAGAAAGACTCATTGCACGTATTCCGTCATTGTATTTTTCAAGGTTTTTTCTGCTCAGGTCTTTCAGCTCATCTGCCAGTCTGCTGTAAGGCTGTGTATTGAAAAGCTTTCTGAACAGCTTTTGCCTCTCATCTGTACCGGCATTAAGAACTTTCCTGAACTCCCCCTGGGCGATCATCGCTATGTTGCAGAACTGTCCTTTGTCTATACCAAGAATGATTTTGATCTCTTCATTGACTCTCGATGAGCCGTCTGCAACACTTCCATCCGGTTTTATAAGGGTTGCTCCGGCTGGCTGTTTTGTAAATCCGGCACCGTTCTTTTTTGCTCTGTAGTATTCCGGATTGCGCGTCACCGTATACGTATGTCCGCAATATTCAAAAACAAGCTCTACTTCGGTCTTTTCTCCATCCGCAGTATACTGTGATCTGACGCTTTTACTGTCACGCCCGGAGCCGCTCATATCACCATAAAGAGCGTAGGTTATGGCATCGAAAATGAATGTCTTGCCGGCACCCGTATCACCGGTTATGAGATAGAGACCTCCGCGGCCAAGGCTTTCCATGTCAATAATATTTGTATCTTTGTACGGACCAAAGCCCGTCATCTTAAGTCTAAGCGGCCTCATAAGTCTTCACCCCATACTTTTTCTATCAGGCTGCATATCAGGCCGGACTGTTCTTCATCCATTGGCTTCCCATTCTGAGCCTCATAGAGGCTGCCGAATATTTCAAGAGGAGTCCTTCCGTCATTTCCTTCAGCATCGGGAACAATAGCTGCCGCACGTGTTCTTGTGTTGTCATATTCGAGTCTCATTATATTAGGGTATATGGCTCTCAGACTGCCAAGCGCACCGATCACATCCTCTTCGTCAGTAAGGATTATGCGCAGATAATCTTCTTTATCGATATGTTTGTAATAATTTATATTTGTCAACTTGTTAAACTCGCCCTTCAGCACCTTCATATCCTTCGCAGGAACAAGCTCCGGTGTTTTTAAACGGAAATTGCAGACACCGTTTTCCTTTTTCCCCAGCTCAACAACTGTTACAGATTTGACCTGATCTGCTTCCGAAAATGAATATTTCAGCGGAGAACCGCAATATCTTATTCTGTCAGTATCTGCAGGCTGCGGTCCGTGCAGATGTCCGAGTGCAGTATAATCAAACGGCTTAAAAACATAGGTGTCGACATTATCGAGACCGCCCACTGATATCTCTTCAGATTCCGATCTGAATGCACCCGTACAGAACTGATGCGCGATGAGAACGTTGCGTTCTTCAACATCTACTGCCATCTTATCTATCGCGTAGCCTATGGCATCTGAGAAAGTTGTTATCCCGGATGCTTTTTCATCATCGATAAATGCCTGCCTGACATGTACCGGCTTTACGAAGGGCAGCATATAAAAGTTCACTCTTCCGTATTCATCGTCAAGGCTGAAGCAACGTGTATTTCCGTCATATCCTCCGGCAAAGTGTATGCCCTGCCTGTCCATTATCTGAGATCCGAATGACAGTCTTTCCGCAGAATCGTGATTGCCGCTTATTATGAACACTTCGGCGTCAGTCTCTGAAAGACGGCTTATAAAATCATCAAAAAGACGCACAGCCTCTGCCGGCGGGACCGGCTTATCATAGACATCTCCTGCTATCAGAACAGCCTGCGGCTTTTCTTCCT
>JBGUVT010000057.1:0-10326 GCA_045220485.1 Anaerovoracaceae bacterium
CATGGCTTTACTGATGACGGCACTGCAGATGAAATTGAAGGAAATACGCTTAAATCCCTGACAACAGCAGAACTTACAGAAATATGCCGGACTTCAAATCTTCCGGTAATAGTAAAGGGCGTGCTCAGTTGCTATGACGCGAATGAGGCATTGACTGCAGGCGCGGAGGGGCTGGTCCTTTCACACCATAGAAACAGGATAGAATTTGCTGTTCCGCCATTACAGGTGCTTCCGGAGATATCCGAACTTGCCGGAGGAAGGGTACCGGTATTTGCTGACTGTATGATCCAGACTGGCATGGACGCCTTTAAAGCCCTTGCCCTCGGTGCTGCCGGTGTCTGCATAGGACGTCCGCTGATGGCAGCCATCAAAAATGATCCTGAAAACGGAGTAAGAGATTATCTTCTTAAGGCAAACGCAGAGCTCGCTAAGGCTATGGCTTTTACAGGGTGCTCTGACCTTTCGAAAATAGATCCGGGAGTGATACACTTCAAAAGGTGATCATTCAAAATCAAAACAGTGACTTCTATTACTGGTATGATGAAACACCTAATGACTGGGAATCTGCTTTCAGGGGAAGCCTGTGGGAATATGACGAAGTACGCGGCCAGTATTATCTGCATACCTTCGCAAAGGAACAGGCCGATCTTAAATGGGATAATCCGGCTGTAAGGCGTGCGATGAAGGACGTTGTGGACTTTTGGGTGCAGAAAGGTGCTGACGGATTCAGAATCGATGTGATCGACTGCATCTCAAAGGATTTTGAAAAGGGAGAGAACAGCCTCGGACCGCATCTCCATGAATACATCAACGAATTGTTCGGCCGTGATGAAGTTTCGCATATCTTTACGGTGGGAGAGGGACAGACAAACGATATCAACCACAAGGAGAAAGACTTCGTTACAATCAAGGCTCCTATCGAAGTACGTGAGCTCCTCGGCGCAGAGGCTTATCTGTACTTCACACTCGGAGGCAAGCAGTGCACAGCAAGAGTTGCTTCCGACGTTGACCTCTATGTTGGAATGGAAGGAACAATGGCTCTTGATCTTAACAAGCTCCAGCTTTTCGACAAGGAGACAGAGCAGAGCCTCCTCTGGAAAGAGTGGTAGGATTTTAAGGATCCGGTACTTAAATAATCATTTACGGGACTGTCACTATCTGGTGGCAGTCCTGCTCTTTTTTTGATATTATCTTCGTATATATATAACACCCTGAGGAGAGAAAAATGAGCATACGTTATATAGAAGAGACGAAACATCTGATACTTGAAACAAAGAATTCAGGTTACCATATGAAGATCGACCATCTGGGCTATCTTCAGCATATGTATTACGGACCAAAGCCGGGACAGGACAACCTGTCCTACGCGTTCCGTTATTATGACAGGGGGTTTTCGGGCAATCCCTATGATATGAGATATGACAGGACATATTCTCTTGATTCCATGCCTCAGGAATACACATCCTTCGGCGTAGGGGATTTCCGTGTAAACAGCATAGCGGCATCGTGCTCAGACGGAAGCCGCTGTGCGGAATTCAAGTATGTGTCCCATGAAATAGTAAGCGGAAAGTACAGCATACCGGGTCTTCCGTCGGTCTATGATGATGGGGGCAAGGCGCAGACACTGATAGTGACACTGACCGACAATGCGGCCAATATGAGCATCAGGCTTTATTATGGTGTGTTTGAAGATCTGGATATAATTACCAGGTCAGCAGAGATAATCAATGCAGGATCAGAAATGGTGTGGCTGCGCAAAGCGTCCTCCATGTGCCTCGATCTGCCTTACGGCAACTGGGACCTGATCCATTTCCACGGCAGGCACTGCATGGAGCGGCAGGTGGAGCGCATAAACATGTTCCACGGCGTTCACACCTTTATATCAGGACGCGGGATGTCGAGTCATCAGCAAAATCCTTTTATAATCATATGCGACCATAATGCTACTGAGGACAGCGGCATATGCTACGGTATGATGCTCATGTATTCGGGAAACCACAAAACTGAGGTTGAACGCGATCAGTTTGAGAGTGTCCGTGTAGTGATGGGACTCAATGACGACCGGTTCCGCTGGGAGCTCGAACCGGGCACATCGCTTCATACACCTGAAGTGATACTTACATGCGCTGACGGACTGACTGAGCTTTCGCATAATTATCACCGCTGCATACGCAACAACGTTGTAAAGGGTAAATACAAGCTCAGCCACAGACCGGTGCTGGTCAACAACTGGGAGGCAACATATTTTGATTTCACGGAAGATAAACTCCTCGAAATCTGTGGCATAGCAAAGGATCTCGGCATAGAGATGTTTGTGCTCGATGACGGCTGGTTCAGAAACAGAAAAGATGACAATGGCGGTCTGGGCGACTGGGTGGTCGACACAGATAAGCTGCCTGACGGCCTCGGAGGACTGATCTCGAAGGTCAAAGGAATGGGTCTTAAGTTCGGGCTTTGGATAGAACCAGAGATGATAAGTGAAGATTCGGATCTTTACAAGGCGCATCCTGAGTGGGCGCTGACAGCTCCGGGACGTGCGCCGATGATGGCACGCAACCAGCTTGTGCTGGACCTTTCAAACGATGATGTGCATGAGTATTTATATGACACCATAGCCGGACTGCTCAGGGATTACGACATAGACTATATAAAATGGGATTTCAACCGTCCTATATCGGATGTTTACTCGCATTCAACCCCTTCAGCAAGGCAGGGAGAGGTTCCTCACCGCTACTACCTGAGCCTTTATAAACTGTACGACAGGCTAACCATGGAGTTCCCTGACGTGCTGTTCGAGGGATGCGCGGGCGGCGGCGGACGCTTTGATGCAGGTATGCTTCAATACTCACCGCAGGTATGGTGCTCAGATAACACCGATCCGGTGGCACGGCTTGCCATTCAGTATGGTACGTCGTTCGGATATCCGTCCTCTTCGATGGGAGCGCACGTAAGCGCCTCGCCTAATCATCAGACAGGCCGTAAAACTCCTCTGTCAACAAGAGGCATATCTGCCATGGCAGGTACATTCGGATATGAGCTTGATCTTACAAAACTCACAGTAGAGGAATGCGGCGAGATAAGAAATCAGATAAAGCGATATAAGGACATAGAACCTGTGGTCCATGGCGGCCGCTTATACAGACTGAGCGACCCGTCGGAAAACAGCAGGTATTATTGCTGGGAACACGTCAGTCAGGACAGAAGCCGTTGCATACTCAGCGTTGTCGTGACCGACCCTCAGGCAAATTACACTCTTGTACATGTGAAACTTAAGGGACTGGATCCTGATGCGATGTACTCTGTCGGAGGCGAGTTCGAATGCCGCGGCAGGACTCTGATGCAGAACGGGTATACTTTCCCTCAGCTGACCGGGGACTATCCGGCGCAACAGTTAGACATAATCAGGATATAACAGGGAGAGAAACAATTGATCAGCAAGGAATTACAGCATGTAAGAGAATACGAGGAGCGCGAATCCGTACTCGTTACAGGAGAAGAGCGCTCGGTATTTCACTTTTCCCCGCGCATAGGATGGCTCAACGATCCTAACGGATTCTCATTTTACCGCGGGCAATATCATCTGTTCTATCAGTATCATCCTTACAGCTTTTACTGGGGCCCGATGCACTGGGGCCACGCTGTAAGCGATGACATGATAAGCTGGGAATACTTACCGGCTGCCATGGCTCCCGACACGGAGTATGACTGGGCGGGCTGCTTTTCGGGTACAGCAATGACACTGCCGGACGGCAGGCAGCTCCTCATGTACACCGGCTGCGGCGACAACAGCAAAGATCCTCTGAAAAAGGGAAGATGGCTCCAGACACAGTGCGTTGCGGTTTCGGAAGAACAGGATGACGGCAGCATTGAATATGTGAAGCATGAGGGAAACCCGGTCATAAAAGAGAAGGATCTCCCTGAACACTGCGATGCATACGAATTCCGGGATCCTTATATCTGGCGCAGCCAGGACGGTACGTACAGAGCGCTTGCAGCAGCGGGCAGGACGGGTGAGATTGGAGAAGACGGAAATTATCTCCATGAGAAAGGCACTCAGCTCCTTTTGTTCAGGAGCGATGACTGCTTCAGCTGGGAGTATGAAAAGGTGCTTTTTGAGGATCACCGCAAGATAGGCGTGATGTGGGAATGCCCTAATTTCTTTAAACTGGATGGCAAACAGATACTGATCGCCAGCCCTATGGACATGCATGCGGAAGCTGATGAGGCGATCGGATCCGTAAGATTTCCTCAGGGAAGCAACGTCTGCTGCATTGCGGGTGAATATAATGAAGAAACGGATACATTCACTCCTGACGGCGGTTATGAGCCGGTAGACATCGGTCTCGATTTCTATGCTCCTCAGGTGATGGAGGCTCCGGACGGCAGACATATCATGATCGGCTGGATGCAGGATCCGAAGAACGGCAATTTCGCAGATGCACACGAAGATCTCTCAAGGCCGGGGCTTCTGTATGCTGTTCCTATGGACCATCCGGATGGATATGTACATGGAGCTGAAGGCGCACATACCTTTGGGCAGATGACCGTTCCGAGAGAACTGAGCTACAGGGACGGAAAGCTTTACCAGTGGCCGGTCAGGGAGTTCTGTGAATACAGAAAGGACAGGCTGGATTATGACGGGGTACTGCTTAAGGATGAGAAGCGCAGCTTTGACGGCATATCCGGCAGATCAATAGAACTGGAAATTGAGATCGCTCCGTGCGAGGTGGGCGCTGCATTGTACAGGGAGTTCACCATAGACTTCGCTAAGGATGAAGATCACTACATAAGACTAAGCTACAAACCTGCCAGATCTCTGATCTCCATAGACAGGAGCCGAAGCGGCCAGTGCAGCGAGATCACTGCAAGGAGGAGCTACAGAGCGAAGTATGCGGACGGCAGTCTGAGCCTCAGGATACTGATAGACAAGTGGAGCGCTGAAGTTTTCGTCAACGGCGGCGAGCAGGCATTGTCGCTTACTTACTATACTCCTGCCGATGCAGAAGGAATCACATTCTCGGCTGATGGCATCGTAGCGATGGATATTGTAGCATATCATATACAAAAATAAGGCGATTCAATGTATAATTAAGTGTCGTACATAACGCACCGGCGGAAAGATAAGGGGAATAAATATGACAGATATAATTACACTCGGAGAACTTTTGATAGATCTTACTCAGAGAGGTTCTGACGAAAACGGAAACGGTGAATTCACTGCATATCCGGGCGGCGCTCCGGCGAATGTTGCAGTTGCAGCATCAAGACTCGGTGCGTCAACAGGCTTTATCGGAAAGGTTGGAGATGACGCTTTCGGACGCAGCCTCGCGGATACACTGAAGAAAGATAATGTAGATATAAACGGGCTGTATTATGATGACTATCAGCCGACAACCATGGCTATCGTTTCGGTAGATGAGAGCGGTGAGCGCGATTTCTCATTCTACAGAAAACCGGGTGCTGATACTCAGCTGACTGTTGATGAGGCTGTAGGAGCTTTGTCTGCAGATCTGCCGAAGATCCTGCACGTAGGCTCGCTGTCGATGACTACTTCGCCGGGAAAAGAAGCATGCGAAGAAGCTGTTAAATATGCGAAAGAGAATGGCTCGGTAATAAGCTATGACCCTAATTACAGAGCAGCACTCTGGGATAGTGAAGAGCATGCTATAGAGATGATGAAGGTGCTCCTCCCGTACGCTGACATTCTGAAAGTGTCAGATGAAGAGATGGTAATGCTGACAGGGACAGACAATTTCGAAGAGGGAAGCCGCATTCTTGCTGAGTACGGCTGCGGCCTTGTAATGGTGACTCTTGGGTCAGACGGTGTGTTCGTCCGCATGGGAAGCCACACGGCAACTGTGCCTGGCTTCAGCGTAGAGGTAGCGGATACAAACGGAGCCGGCGACACATTCCTCGGAGCAATGCTTATGCAGATCGCTAAAGGTGTAGCCGCATCAGAGGATGTGTGGACACAGATGCTGGGCATGGTGCGCTATGCAAACAAGGCTGCATCACTGACATGCTCACGCCACGGAGCGATCCCTGCTATGCCATCACTTGCTGAAATGGAGAAGGAATTCAATGAGTAACGAGTCCGGAAAGAAAAAAAGCAGTTTCGACATAAGACTGGAAAAATATTATGATGAGCTCAAGTGGCTCTACATGGAACTGTACAACGATGAGGAGGCCTTTGAATACTTCCTCAATATGCTGCGCAGGAGCTTCAAAGAGCGCAAAGCGTCGCTTCGCAGTGTTGATGTCAGACGCTCGGCCCATCCTGACATGCATCATTCAAACAAGATGATGGGCATGATGCTTTACACTGAGAATTTTGCCGGTGATCTTCCGGGCGTTAGGGAGAGGCTTGATTATCTCAGAGAGTGTGGAGTCAAATATCTTCACCTTATGCCGCTTCTGGATACTCCGGCAGACAGCGCAAGAAGTGACGGCGGATATGCTGTTTCTGACTTCAGAAAGGTGAGGTCAGACCTCGGTACCATGGAGGACCTTGAGAAACTCACAGGTGACTGCCATAAGAGGGGGATAAGGGTCTGTCTCGATTTCGTGATGAACCATACGAGTGACGAGCATGAATGGGCAAAGGCCGCAAGGGCCGGCGATCCTGAGGCTCAGAGCAGATATTTCTTCTATGATAACTGGGACATCCCAAGACAGTACGAAGAGACGATGCCGCAGGTGTTCCCTGAGACAGCTCCGGGCAATTTCACGTATTTCGAAGACATCGGAAAGATAGTCATGACGACTTTCTATCCGTTCCAGTGGGATCTCAACTATGCAAATCCGACAGTCTTCAACGACATGACAGAAAACCTGCTCTACCTGGCAAACAGGGGAGTGGATATTGTGAGGCTCGATGCTGTTCCGTATATCTGGAAAGAACTGGGCACTAACTGCCGCAACCTGCCGCAGGTGCACACGCTTGTCCGTATGATGAACATATCCTGCAGGATCGTATGCCCGAGCGTGCTGCTTCTGGGAGAAGTGGTCATGGAGCCGAGCAAGGTGCTTCCGTACTTCGGCACGGAAGAGAAGCCTGAATGCGACATGCTCTATAACGTCACAACTATGGCTTCCATATGGCATACCATGGCAACACGTGATGTAAGACTGCTCAGGCACCAGCTGCAGCAGATAGAGAATCTGCCTTCAAACTGCATATTCCAGAATTATCTCAGATGTCATGACGACATAGGCTGGGGACTTGATTACGGGTTCCTTTCACAATACGGCATGGGTGAAGCTTCGCATAAGAAGTACCTTAATGACTGGTTCACCGGCAAGTATTACGGAAGCCCGGCAAGAGGTGAACTATATAACGACTCAGAGTGGCTGCGTGATGCAAGACTCTGCGGTACAACAGCTTCTCTCTGCGGACTTGAAGCAGCCCTGTATGAGAATAATGAGGAATTAGTGCAGAGGTCCATTGACGCTGTCGTCATGCTCCACGCCTGCATGCTTACACTTCGCGGGATACCTGTTTTCTATAGCGGTGACGAGCTGGGCATGCTGAATGATTACGGATATCATGATGATCCGGGCAGATGGGCAGACAGCCGCAATATACACAGAGGAAAGATGGACTGGGAGAAAGCGGAGGAGAGAAAGGATCTTTCCACTCCGACCGGAAAGATATTCCATGAACTGCGCGAGCTCGTAATGATCCGCAGATTCAACGAGGTATTCCATTCCGATGCGCACGTTTATCCGATAGATACAGGTGACAATAGAGTGCTGGGAATAGCCAGAGATTATAATGGAAAGCGCATGCTGGGACTGTTTAATTTCTCACCTGATGAAGTGTGGGTAAATTCCTGGGCAGGCGGAAGCATGATGAAGCCATACGGATTCCGCTGGATTCTGGAGAGATAGCTTTCTAGCGCCTTGAAATGGCTTTGAACAATTTGATAACAACACTGCTGACAAATGCAATTACAAGCATATACAGCGCAAGACCCGCGGGGATACCCGCGGTTTTTTGTATGTCGCAAATGACAGGCTGTGGTGAAATGTGGAAAGGATTCAGATAAAACATAGCAGCCCATATATGTGAGACAGACGGATGTGCGGCATGTATTGCCGGCATTACAGGTTCAACTGCTATATTGATGATAAGCGCTATGATACCAAGGATCATAAAGAGAAATGCCGTGTTGAGCAGGCTTTTATAGCTTGAATCTGTGCGGCCGGTCAGGACAACAAACAGGCTTATGAAAAGCAGTATTCCATGCCATATAAACCCGTGAGCAGTAAGAGAAATGTACGTCCTCAGTATGTCTTCCGGATATATGAGAGTGGCAACGGCACTGACAAAAGTGTATCCGCTCATGAAGGTTATCAGGGTAATACGGGATTTTTCCTTCAGGAATGGCAGGAGTATGCAGAGGTACATAGGCACTGAGCAGAGCTGGAAAGGGAAGAACCAGAAGTCGTAGGCTCCGTCATTAACTATGTAAAAAATAAATACCTGCTTGTACACTTCAAGAACAACAAGTATCCAGCCTGCTGAAACAAGTATCCTGCGGACATCTTTTTCAGAACCGGCACGGCGCGTGAAAAGAACAGCTGCCAATATTGCAAGCGCAGCGGCCAGAAGAGATGCAATAATATGAAAACCTCCGAAGAGCTGCGGGGGATCCATCCGCCATGCTGTCATATTCAGAACGTCGATCACCTTGTTTTCCATAAAAAAATCATACTCTCCACATTGATCAAAATCAATTGCACTATAGACTTGACGAAGCGAGTCTTACGGCTTATTGTTAACAATATAAAGAAAAAGGGGAAACAATGAGAAAGCGCATACTGTTCAAAGATGAAGAGATCTCACGCGAAATAGAAAGGCGTATCAGGGAAGAGCGCCTGAAGGAATGGGACAGACTGCCTTCCGAGAGACAGCTGGCAGAAGAGTTTGGTGTGCAGAGAGATACCGTCAGAAGTGCCCTTGAGATACTGATCAAAAAAGGCGTTCTGATAAGGAAACCGCGTAAGGGCCATTTTGTGGCGCCAAGAAGGATAGAAATCAACCTCGATCAAATCCGATCCATCATAAGGGAAATAGAGAGAGTCAGAAACGATAACAGGTCGATAATGCTGAATCTTGAAATGATAAGCATGAGTGAAAAACTGGCAGAAGTCACACAGTTGCCTGTAGGGACTCTTTGCTATCAGATACTTCGCATAAGATATGACAGCAACCGGCCTATGTCGCTCGAGAGGTCATACCTTATAGCGGAGCATGTTCCGGGCATGAGCAGGGAAGACCTGGAACTAGATACTCTCGGCTCGCTGATGAAGAACAGATACGGGATTTCTCTTTCAAGCGTACATCACCGGATCACACAGGTATACGCAAACGACATGGAAGCTGAGCTTCTTAGAGTAAGCAAGGATGAGCCGCTTATCAGATATGATGGAATGATATATGACAGAAAGGACAGACTCATAGAGTATTTTGACAACGTTGTAATGCCTGATAACATTGAGTTTCACATAAGGGATTTCGCATAAGGGATCATATGCGGACATGGCAAAGGAAATGAGCATATATAAGCAGATCAGAGAACGGATAATTGATGAATATGGCCAATGCCTTGACGGAGAAAGGTTGCCGGGAGAAAGGGAGCTTGCGGAGAAGTATTCCGTGAAGCGCTCTTCCATTCAGTATGCCCTCAGAAAGCTTGCAGACGAAGGTGTGGTATACCGGGTCAGAGGAAGAGGGACCTTTATCCGCAGGAAACACGAACAGGTGATGAACATCAGTGACATTTCGTTGGAAGAAAATAAAGGTATCTCGGGACTTGTACGCTCATATGGAATTAAGGTCAAAAATGTTGTCCTGGTCAGCGGAACCATCACAGGAAACAGGTTTCTTGAAGACAAACTGAATCTTCAGGAGGGCGAGCCCGTATTCGCACTCCATCGGGTAAGCTACGGCAGTGAGGAACCTCTTGCTATAGAGTATACCTATGTGCCTAAAAAAATCTTCCCGGATATTGAAACGTTCGACTTCAGGATGGTATCGCTATATGAATATATGGAGGACAAAGGCCATTTACCTGAAAAGTATGACAAAAGGCTTCGCGTAGTAAGGTTGTTTCCTAAGGAGGCCAGATATCTGGAACTCCCTGTGGACCATCCGGCATTCAGCTTCGAACTTATAGGGGTCGATTCGGAACGGCAGCCTGTGGAATACATAGAAAGCTTTGTGCGATGTGACAGAGCGGAGTTCAGCTTCACCACCAGACTTTGATGCTGTCTGCAGCACACAATAACAGCAGCCTGGTATACTGAAACATTTCACACAAA
>JBGUVT010000058.1:0-11309 GCA_045220485.1 Anaerovoracaceae bacterium
CTGCTCGAGAACCATTCCCTCTTTCTCAGGCGAAGTTATGGTCTTGACATTACCCAATACATATCCGTATGCCTTAAGGTATGCTTCTACGTCTTCTTCCTGCATTCCGAGAACGCTCGGGACAAGTCCTTCCTTATTTCCCTTTGAGACGTTGACTGTGATCGTCCCTTCCTTAGGCATCTCAACACCCGGTTCAGGATCCTGCATGCATATCCTTCCTTCCGCGTATTCAGACGAATAAATATCGTTGCCTTTCTTTACCTTGAAGCCTTCAGCTTCGGCGATTTCCGTAGCTTCCTCGAATGTTTTGTCGAGCAGTTCCGGAGCAGCCTTGGTTGAAGAGAAGGCGCCCATCTTCCATGCGTAATAGCCTCCCGCCGCGGCTGCAAGCAGAAGAATTATTATTGTTGTGATAATGGTAGTTTTTCTGCGCTTTTTCTTTCTTTCGCGTTCACGGGCTTCTACAACCTCTTCGATGTCTTTTTCAAGATCCTGTTTGCGCTTGTTACGTTTTTCAACTACCGTGGTCGATTCGAAGATCGAATCCGGAGCTATGGCCGTAACGAATGAAACATTGTCGAGGTCCTGGATGAGCTCGTCAGCATTCGCATATCTGTTGGTCTGGAACTTGCTGGTGGCTTTCATTACGATTCTCTCCAGCGCCGGAGGTATGCTCGGTTCAAGTTCCCTAGGAGGAACGATCTCCTCGTTTATATGCTTCAGAGCGACCGTAACAGGATTGTCTCCGTCGAACGGAACCTTTCCTGTGAGCATCTCATACATGACGATACCGAGTGAATAAATATCGGATCGTTCATCTACGTAGTTTCCTCTTGCCTGCTCAGGCGAGAAGTAATGCACGGAACCGACGATCTTGCTGCCGGTAGAAAGAGTTGCATCATTTACAGCTCTTGCGATACCGAAGTCAGCGAGTTTAACGACTCCGTCATTGGTCACCATAATGTTGTGAGGCTTTACGTCTCTGTGTATTATCTTGTTTTTATGAGCTACTCTGAGTGCGGAAGCAACCTGCTTTGAAATGTCGATAACCTTGCGGTAATCCATTGGTGCTTCTTTCTCGATTATCTTATTAAGAGTGTCGCCCTCAATGAGCTCCATGACTATATAGTTGATGTTGCCTTCACGGCCTACATCATAAACACCCACGATGTTCGGATGAGAAAGACCCGCAGCCGCCTGCGATTCCCTTTTGAAATTCTCAACGAACGTCGCGTCTTTTGTAAACTCCGGTCTTAAGATCTTGACAGCAATAAAGCGGTTAAGGAGTTTATCCTTACCTTTATATACGACAGCCATACCGCCGTCGCCGATCTTCTCCAGAAGTTCATAACGCCCGGATAGTATCCTGCTTGCCATACTTAATCCTCCAAATCAACGCAGATAACGGAAATGTTGTCATTACCGCCGTTTTCGTTAGCCATATAAACCAGGTCTTCTGCGCAGACCTTCATATCCTTGTATCTGTTCAGCACTGAAAGGATGGTGTCATCGTCGACTTCATCGTAGAGACCATCGCTGCATAACAGAATACGGTCACCTTTTTCGACCGGAACGCTGAAGCAGTCAGGCTCGTTATTGGCGTTGGCTCCGATCGCTCTTGTTATTACATTTTTACGCGCATGCAGATGAGCTTCATCCTTGGTGATGGCACCCATCTTCACCAGATCATTGACGTATGTGTGGTCATCTGTGATCTGTTGTATCATGTCTCCGTGTGCAAGATATACTCTGCTGTCTCCGACATTTGCAACAAACATCTCGTCGCCTCTGATATATACAAATGTAAGCGTAGTAGCCATGCCTGCGTACTGAGGTTTTGCGCCTGACAGCTTGATTATGAACTGGTTGACATAGTTGACGGCAGCTCTGAAATATCTGAACACTTCATCGCGTGATCCAAGCCATTCAGGCGGATTATGGCGAACGAATTTTTCGAGTGCATCAAGTGCCGACTGGCTGGCGATCTCGCCCGACCTGTTGCCTCCTACTCCGTCTGCGAGCATGTAAAAATTAAGATCTTCACAAGCTCTGAGTGAGTCTTCGTTGGTTGGTCTGCGTCTGCCTCTGTCTGTCATGTAACCAATATTCATGTCAATCAGTTCTCCGTCCTGTCAAATTGCATTTTTCCCTATAATACAATAGTAAAATCCTACTTTGCCATTATATGGCATCAGAGTTTTCATTTCAATAACACGTGCTGAAGTGCCTTCTTTACTTAATACATGTTTAACAACTACTTCGTTCTCATTCTTATTAAGCGTACAGGTTGAATATTCAAGCCTTCCGCCCGGTTTTGTATAACGAAGAGCGTTGTCGAGTATTCTTTTCTGGATGTCGATCAGTCCTTCAAATGCGGACGGATCCGCTGTCAGCTTCAGCTCCGGTTTGCTGGCCGTAACTCCCAGTCCGGAGCACGGTACATCAGCAAGAACGTAATCGAAAGAATCTGCAAGCGATTCATCGTATATTGCAGCATCGCGCTCTTCCAGAGCGCATATGCTCACGCCGATTCTATTCATAGCAGCCTGCGTGAGCATCAGCCTGTGCGGATGAATGTCACAGGCTGTGATGCTGCCCTTATTTCCCATCAGCTCAGCCATGTATCCTGTCTTGCCTCCGGGAGCGGCACACAGATCGAGCACCCTGCTTCCCGGCTGCGGCGCCAGGGCTTTTACGGCTATCATTGAGGAAAGGCTTTGTATCGTATAGAAGCCCTGCCTGTAAAGTTCACAGCTGACAATGCCGCTCCCTTTTGCAAGTATGGCTTCGCTGTTTTCTTCCGCTCCGCGGCCTTCTATTCCATACTCTGCAAGCTTTCTAATAACCTCATCTCGGTCTGCCTTTAGTGTATTCGCCCGTAAAAAGACCTCTGACGGCTCATTGAGCGCTTCCGCTATACGGATTGCCTCATCTCCGTATTGCTCGCTCAGAAGCGAAAATATGTCTTTTCTCATGGAATACCGTACATACGGTTCCAGTTTGTCAGGAGCAAATTCATCCTTGCGTCTCAGGTAGTTTCTGAGCATTCCGTTCACGAAGCGGTCACTGCCCTTCGCAACTTTCTTAGCAAGTTCGACTGCTTCGTTCACGGCAGCATGATCCGGTACGCTGTCGAGCTCATCTATAGCGTAGATGCCCATCCTCAGAATAATAAGAGGCCTTTGCTTTATACTGCTTATGCCCTTTCCGGCAAGAGTATCTATCGTATAATCCAGCCTGATGCTGCTTCTGAGAACACCTTTTGCAAATGAGCGAACGAAGCTCTCCCGCAGACCCTTATGGCGCGAAACAGCTTCGTTGATTGAAATGTTGGAATAAGCTCCGTCAGTATATACTGCCTTCAGCGCTTCAAATACCGCCAGCCAGTCCTTATTCATCCGGTCTTATCTCCTCCTGCCTGTGAGCACAAAGACTCTGAGCAGGCTGGCAATTGCAGTTGCGAGCGCAGCAACGTAAGTCATAGCCGCTGCCTTCAATACCGTCCTCGATCCGACATAGTCATCTTCGTTCACAAGCCTGAGCTCTCTCAGGTTTGCAAGTGCGCGGTTCGAAGCATTGAATTCGACCGGCAGTGTGATCAGATGGAAGAATATTACGAAAAGGAAGCAGACGACTCCGATAAGGTAGAGCAGGCTTCCGTAAGGCGATGCCGCAGACATTAAGAGGCCAAAGAAGATCAGTGGCCAGGATACCATCTGTGTAAGATTGACCACAGGAACTATGCCGTTTCTAAGTGCGAGCGGAGCGTAATGCGTAGCATCCTGCAGAGCATGGCCTACTTCGTGACATGCTATGCAGACTGATGCGACTGAACGCGATCCGTAGACCTCTCTTGAGAGGTTCAGACTCTTTGTCTTAGGGTCATAATAGTTTACCAGTGAGTTGCCGCCGTTCAGGATATTTATGGCAACGCCGGAAAGTCCGTTTGCATCCATCATGGCTCTTGCAGCCTCGGCTCCCGTAACACCGGTGCTGACAGGTACCTGCGAATAAGTCCTGTATGCGTTGTTGATCCTTGCCTGTGTGATCATCGTGAAGAGGATCGCCGGTATAAGGACAAACCACGAATAATCATAGTAATAATACATTATTCACCCTCCTCTGCGCCGAATCTGTCTCCGATCGAGAGCTTATGCCCTCTCATGAAATCTCCGGCACTCATTCTTTTTTTGCCCTGGAGCTGCTGCTCTAAAACTCTCAGCTTGCCGCTCCCGCAATTGATGAAATAACTCTTCTTATCTGTTCTGCTTACAGTTCCCGGCTCACCGTCGGGTTCCTCATCAATAACTTCCGCCCTGTAAAACTTTACCTGCTGTCCGTCAAGATAGCTGTAGCATGCCGGCCATTCTATAAAAGCCCTTATCTTTCTTTCAACAGACTCAGCTGTTTCATTGAAATCCGTATAGCCGTCAGCTTTGGAGATCATACCTGCATAAGTGGCTTCGGCATCATCCTGCACCTCATAGACTGCAGTTCCGTCAGCTATATGAGGGATGGTCTCCGCAAGCAGATCTGCACCTGCTTCTGCAAGTATTTCAGACACTTCCGTGAAGTCTCTGCCCTTAATGTCACAGGCTCTCTTGCTGATCATATCCCCTGTGTCGAGTCCTTCAGCCATACGCATTATGGTGATGCCCGACTCGTCCATTCCATTCAGCACTGCTGCCTGCATAGGCGAAGCGCCTCTGAGTTTAGGAAGCAGCGAGCCGTGTACATTTATACATCCCAGCCTTGGGATGTCCAGTACCGATTTAGGCAGTATCTGGCCGAAAGCTGCTACGACTATCATGTCGGGAGCGATCTCCTTTAAGCGTTCTATCAGCTCCGGATCCTTCTTTATCCTTACCGGCTGCGCAGTCTCTATACCGTGCTCCAGCGCCAGCTTTCTGACCTCGGACAGCACCATCTTATTGCGGTTGCCCTTTCTGTCAGGCTGTGTAACTACAAGCGGGATATCGTAGCCCTCATCTATTAACTTCTGAAGTGAGCGTGCCGCGAATCCGGGCGTGCCCATAAAAACTATTCTCATTTACTGATTGCTTCTTTCTTTTTTCTTTTCCCAGATCTCCGCGTTATCTGTGTCTGTGTCTTCATCGTCATTCCCGTGGAGCTCCTGCAGCTCGTGCAGTATTTCAGAATACTCCTCTACAGTCATCATGTCCTTTGCGATGTCCGAGTACAGGATGCCGTCAAGATGATCGTATTCGTGGCAGAAAACTGTAGCCTCAAAGCCTTCGAATTCATACTCATGCTCCACTCCCTGGAGATCCGTACCCTTTATCCTTATCTTATAAGGTCTGTCTACCAGTCCCATGTATCCCGGTACAGACAGGCAGCCTTCGCTGGATTCCTGAGTTCCCTCCCTGTAAGTGATCTCAGGATTGATCATCACGTATATTCTGTCTCTTGTCTCCTCGTCTTCGGCATCTACATGCGGCATTGCGATGAAGAATCTCTTCATTATGCCTACCTGAGGAGCAGCGATGCCCACTCCATCGGCAGCAAGCATGGTCTCAACCATGTCTGCACATGCCTCAGCAATGCGCGGAGTTATATCTTTTACCGGTTTGCATTTTTTTGCGAGTATCTCATCGCCTCTGATAGTTATGTTTCTAAGTGCCATAGTTCTTCTTTCCTGTAATTTAAATTGCCCCGTAAGGGTTTATGTCTATTTCTATGAAGGCAGGAGCCCTGTTTTCTGTCATGCGGTCGCGGAACGCCATGTATTCGCTCACGTACCCCGCACGGCTCCCCTGCGGTGCTTTTATCATGAACACTGCCCTGGCTCTTCCGTCGTTTCGTTTTTCATCGAGGCGGGGCATCATGACCATCGCTCCCTCAGGTGCTGATTTCAGACCGGTGAGTCTGTTTCTGAACGCATTTGCGTAGGCCATCGCCGTCTCGTCATCATCCGCGACAAGTCCGACGGAGATTATATCAGAGTAAGGCGGATAATTCATAATGCTTCTGTGAAGAAGTTCCGACTCGTAGAAATTCTCATAATCCCCTGCCGCGGCTTCGAGTATAACATCGCTTCCGGGCTCGTATGTCTGGATGAGAACGCTGCTTTCACCGCCGGCCCTTCCGGCGCGTCCTGCAACCTGAGTGATCAGCTGGTATGTGCGTTCCGATGACCTGTAATCAGGGATATTGAGACTTACATCGGCATTTATTATACCTACAAGTCCTACATTCCTGAAGTCCAGTCCTTTTGCAAGCAGCTGCGTGCCTACCAGTATATCTGTTTTTCCTTTCTGGAAATCATTTATAACCTTGACCGGGTCATCAGCAGCTGAAGCTGTGTCTATGTCGAACCTGTCGACTCCGGCCTCAGGCCAGATGCGTTTTACCTCTTCTTCAACCTTCTCGGTTCCTGCACCCGCGTATCTTATAAACCTGCTTCCGCAGTCCGGGCATTTATCCGGTACGGGAAACTTTCGTCCGCAGTAATGGCAGACCGCTGCGTTCACTGACTTGTGATATGTCAGCGATATACCGCAGTCCGGGCATGTCATTATGAATCCGCAGTCCGGGCAGAGTATCCGTGTAGAGAATCCCCTGCGGTTAAGAAACAGTATCACCTGCTCTCTGCGTGCAAGAGCACCGTCGATCCTCCGGGCAAGTTCCCTGGATATAACGCTCATGTTGCCTGCAGCAGCTTCCTTTCTCATGTCGACTATTTCGAGCTTAGGCATCTCGCTGTCGCCTATGCGCTCATTCATCTCTATAAGCTCATATATGCCCTGTTTAGCCCTGAAATATGAGGTGACACCCGGAGTTGCGCTGCCGAGCACAAGTACTGCACCGGAAAGCGAAGCCCTTTTGAAAGCAACATCTACAGTCTCATATTTAGGATTATGGTCGGATTTGTACGTGCTTTCGTGTTCTTCATCAATGACAATAACGCCTATATTGTCAAGAGGTGCGAAAACCGATGTCCTTGCACCTATTACGATCTTTGCTTCGCCGCGTCTTATCCTGAGCCATTCGGAAAGCCGCTCGGATTTTTTCAGCCGGCTGTGAAGCGTTGCAATTCTGTCGCTTCCGAAGCGTTCCCTGAAACGCTGGGCTACCTGTGATGCCAGTGCGATCTCCGGCAGAAGTATTATTGCGGTTCTGCCTGTATCAAGAGCTCTGGCTGCTGCCTGCATATACACTTCAGTCTTTCCGCTGTTTGTAACGCCTTTAATCAGATACGTCTTTGCCTCGCGCTTTTGGATCGATCCGCATATTCTTTCAGCGGCCGCTTTCTGTTCAGAGGTAAGTTCAAAGTCCGGATCCGACGCCTTGACACCGGTACCGGTTTTAAGAGCTTTTTCGCGCTTGCCCTCCACCGCAAACATCTTTAACCCGTCTATGTACTTGACTCCGTAGCGTCTGCGCATCCACATGGCCGTCTTTACCATCTCTTCATTGAGAGACCGCTCGGGCTCATATGTATCGATCACTTTCATCTTTGAGTCATCCAGGGCACAGGTGACACCCGTATCTACGCAGTAAGCATCGACACTTTTTTTCCTTCTTGCGAAAGGAACTGTCAGTTTAGCTCCCACGCTCACTTCATCAGGAGCCTTATAGGTGTAGAAGCTGTCCGTATTAACGCTTTTGTTGTCAATGACTACGTCGATGTACTGCATTTAATGTCTCACAAGTGCTAAAGAAGGAATATGTTATTTGCAGCGCATTCCGCATACATATCCTCAGGCCACACAGAGACCTGCACCTCACCAATATGTGCCTTTTTAAGGAAGTACATGCAGAGCCTGCTCTGTCCGATACCTCCGCCTATAGTGAGCGGAAGCCTGTTGTTGATAATATCCTGATGGAATTTCATCTCTTTTCTTTCTTCCTTGCCGTCAAGCTCAAGCTGACGAATCATGGATTCGGAATCGACACGGATACCCATTGAGCTGATCTCGAATGCGTCTTCCAGTACAGGGTTCCAGAGGATAATGTCTCCGTTGAGTTCCCAGTCGTCGTAGTCAGGAGCTCTTCCGTCATGAGGCTTGCCTGATCTGAGCTTTCCTCCTATGCGCTTTACGAAAATTGCTCCGAATTCCTCAGCAGCAAAACGCTCCCTTTCCTTTGAAGTATTGTCAGGATACCAGTTCTCAAGTTCCTGTGAATCGATGAATCTGATCTTGTCAGGGAGCTCGATACCGATATGCGGATAATGATCGTTCACATAATCTGCAAGATCCTTGAGGCACCAGTAAATGACTCTGACGGTATGCTCAAGGAATTCATCGTTTCTCTGATCAGCTGTGATTACCTTCTCCCAGTCCCACTGGTCAACATATATCGAATGGATGTTATCTAGTTCTTCATCACGTCTGATAGCATTCATGTCGGTGTAAAGGCCGCGACCCGGTTCTACACCGTATCTTCCGAGCGCCATTCTCTTCCACTTGGCCAGCGACTGTACAACCTCGACATTCTGCTCGTTCATATCCTTGATGGTGAACTCTACTCTTCTCTCGTAACCATTCAGGTTGTCGTTGAGTCCTGTCTGAGGGATAACAAACAGAGGAGCTGAAACTCTTCCGAGATTGAGATTGCGTGCAAGCTCTTTCTGGAAGTGGTCCTTGATCCTTTTTATGGCTCTCTGTGTTTCTGTCGGGTCGAGCAGCGGCGTGTAATCTTTTGGAATGAATAGTTTGCTCATAGTTCTTTCTCCTTATATCTTAGTCCCCATTGGTTATTTAGCTGCATACCTTGCGAAATCACATCCGCAGAAGTTCTGTCTGTATAGTCCGTATTTCTTCGAAAGCTCCACGCTGCGGCCGAATCCGTTTTTCTTCTTGAAGTCTATGTCCAGGAACTTTACTCCGGTCTCTTCTTCAAGTGCAAGTCCGAGCGCTTTTATTTTGTCGTAGTTTTTATGCGGACTGACCGACATCGTTGTTGTGAAATACTCCATTCCGAGTTCCCTGGCCATTCTGGCAGTCTCGGCAAGTCTAAGGGCAAAGCAAAGGTCACAGCGCTTTCCGCCCTCCGGTTCATCCGCAAGCGGCGATGCCTTTATTATGAACCTGTCAGGCTCATACGCTCCTTCGACATATCCCACTGTATACATGTTCTTATGTTCCTCATTGAAGGCATCAAGGAAGTGAAGCAGTGTGTCACGCCTGAGGTAGTACTCTTCTCTGTCAGTGATGTTTGGATTATAATAATACAGGGTAAGAGCGTAGTCAGAAGCAGTCCTCTCCACACATGACGTGGAACACGGTCCGCAGCAGGCGTGCATCAGGACTGAAGGCTTTTTTGGCATCAGCGCCACACCGGATAGTTCCCCTGATATCAGATTCAGTTCTTCACAGTTGATCTGCGGAATGCAGCCTGAGGTTTTTTTCAAAGCTTTTCCCTTTCCGTTATCTGCGGCCATAGATGTACGCAACAATTCATACTATTGTAACACAAAAGGAGGTTACGTGATACATGCAGGGTGGTGAAAGATTTAATTCCATAGGCGATTATCTTAAGTCAGAGTTCGGCTGCAAAACTGTTAAGCTGAGCATTGACGCCGGTTTCACCTGCCCTAACAGAGACGGTACCTCAGGATTTGGCGGATGCGCGTTCTGTTCCGAAGGCGGGTCCGGTGAACTTGCATCACATGCGTCGTCATCAGCCGATTACTCTGCATCCATAACCGAGCAGATAGACCGTCTTTCTGAAAAATGGCCGGATGCATGCTACCTTGCCTACTTCCAGTCATTTACCAATACATATGCGCCCGTTGAAGTGCTTCGGTCAAAGTATTTTGCTGCTCTGGATGATCCCCGTATCAGCGGCATTGCCATTGCTACCAGGCCGGACTGCCTCGGAAACGATGTGCTCGATCTTCTTGAAGAGATAAACCGTGATCATTTTATGTGGGTAGAGCTTGGCCTTCAGAGTACTCATAACGAAACCCTTGCAGCGATGAATACATGCTATACATATGAGGATTATGAAGAGGCTGCTTCAGAGCTCATATCGCGCGGCATACGTGTGGTTGCACACCTTATACTCGGACTTCCGGGAGAATCTCAGGATATGATGCTCGAGTCTGTCAGAAAGGTCTGCAGGCTCCCGGTATTCGGTCTGAAGCTGCATCTGATGAACATAGTAAAGACATCGCCTCTTTACAGGGCGATGCCGGACTACATTCCATTTGATTCAATTGAGGAATATGTTGATCTCGTTGTCCGGTGCCTGGAGATCATACCTCCTGAGGTAACCATACACAGGCTCACCGGCGATGTGCCTCGTAAGATACTCGTATCTCCGGAATGGAGCTACCGTAAGCGCACAATACTGAACATGATAAACAGCGAGCTGAAAGAACGTGATACACGTCAGGGAGCTGCATTATAAAAGGTCTCCGTTCGGAGACCCTTTTTTACGGAAGTTTTGTTGAGGACGGCATTCCTTCATATATCGGTATCTCGAATACTAAAGGCTGTGTGAGTATGCCGTACTTCGAATATGAATTCTTTGTTGAACCGGCTTCACTGTAAGGTGCCATGATGTTGGTCATGTACTGATGCGTTCCGGCTTTACCCGCACCGTTTCTTACATTGAATCTCTGATAATAGATAGTAAACTGTCCCTTATTGATATAGTTCTTAGACAGTTCCTGAGCCCCTCCTTCTACAGCTTTGGCCGGAGTCGTCCATCCCTTTCCGTACGCATATACCAGACCGTTGTACAGAGGATTTGTTCCGCCGAAAGCTCCTATGTTGAAAGGATTATAGACCGTGGTGCCGAGGATTTTGGTGCCGTTTACTGCATCCCCGCCGTTTCCGGTCTCCTGTCTTGCTCTTGAAGCAAGGAAAACCGGACTGACGTTATTTGCCTTTCCTGCATTCACGAATATGTTGCCGGTAAATCCACACGAAGGTAGTTTTGTCGGCGAAAGAATGGCATTGACAGCTGATACCGTCTGATATTTAGGCTTATATGACAGATCCTCGAACATGAATATGCTGTTTGCATTCAGGAAATTGCGCGGATCCATATAATAAGCAACTACCTTGCTGTTTGCCTTGTACCAGCCCTTTTCATACTGCTTGCTGCCGTCCCTGTATGATGAAGGATAGGATCCGGAAACAAGAGAAGTGCCTCCGCTCGTCTGTTTTGAAAGCGCTGCTGACCATGAAATACCGGTCCGGTACCCTGCAAATCCCCAGTTAGGATAAGCCTTGTGAAGCGTTCTTAGCCTCGTCTTGTATGATTCCGGGAAACCTTCGCTGTTCAGATAATTTTCGAACTGCGCATCAGTCATGTTAGCCGGATTGTCTGAAGAA
>JBGUVT010000059.1:0-7866 GCA_045220485.1 Anaerovoracaceae bacterium
AAATCCTTGAGGTCTGCCGTAGCTGCTTCGTAAGCAATGTTTACAGGATGCTTGAGCGGCAGATTCCAGATAGGAAATGTCTCAAACTTGGCATATCTTGCTTTACGGCCGCGCTTGTATTCGTGATATACCTGCGAAAGCGATGTCGCAAGCTTGCCGGATCCTCCTCCCGGTCCGGTCACGACTATCAGCGGCTTCGACACTTCTATGTACGGATTGGCGCCGTACCCTGCCTCGGAAACGATAGTATCAACGTCAGTCGGGTATCCCTTGGTGAACATGTGCTTATAAGTACGGATACCGCGTCTTTCGAGCTTGGCCATGAACTGGTTAACAGACGGAGCGTCCTCATATCTGGTGACAACGACAGAATTGACCGAAAGGTCATAGCTTCTGAACTCATCAATGAGCCTCATTACTTCCAGATCGTAAGTGATGCCAAAGTCCTGGCGGGTCTTGCTCTTGACGATATCACCAGCATAGATGCAGATAATGATCTCCGCCTGGTCACCCATCCTCTGCAGGAGTTTGATCTTTGCATTCTCGTCAAATCCCGGAAGCACTCTCATGGCATGCTTGTCTCCGACCAGCTTTCCGCCGAATTCAAGATAGAGTCTGCCCTCTCCGCTTTCTATCCTTTCAAGGATGTATTTTGACTGCTGCTCAATGTACTGTTCTGCGCTGAAACCTTCTTTTCTCATATCGACCTCATTTCGTTTATGAAGGCATTACCTCTATCTCGAGTATGTTGCGTCTCGAGAAGAACTTATCGAATCTGATTTTATAGTCCACCGAAATCTTGCCATATCCCTCCTCGTCGAGATTGTCCTCGAGCTTGTTGGTATATACTTCAAGGTTCACCGATGACATCATCGGGATCTGGTATCTGGTAATATTGAGGATGCCCGGCTTTAGCGTCATATCCATACCTTCGTCTTCTTCATCCCTGGCATATTTGCGTATGCGAATGGAGCCGTCCTCCAGCTTGAACAGAGTGCGGATGTCTTCCGTACCGAAAGTCTCTGCCTCCTCATAGGTGATGTACGTCGCGTTGTTGCGCGAATATACAGTGCCTTCGGTCAGGATTTCCATCGAGTCCTCAAGCTCAAGCTCGCGGCGGAACGCTTCGCCGCTCGGTTTGAGGTTCTCGATATATTGGGTACTTGTAATTTTCAGATTGACGCTTTTTTTCATAACAGAAATATTTTATAACATTTGACATAATTGACACAATAACGTCATATTTGAAAACTTTAATTATTCATGTACAATTATTATAATTTTTAAGTTTAATTTTAGTTTTGGACTATATTATATATATGGAAAGGAAGCGGCAGCGGAAAATGCTGCCCAACAGGTAACGTAAAATGGATGAAAATGAAAAAAACATAGTCAGTTTTGACAGGCCAATCGAGGAACCTGAACCGGAACCGGTCAAGACAGTCGAAATAGACTATCCCAGGGAAACAGAATATCCTAAGACGATCATAGACGAGCCTGCTCACGCTGCTCCGACAGGCCCTGCCCACAGCAAACCGAAGGAGAAGAAATACGTAACCAAGGGTGCGCTCATTGCATGCATGATTCTCACAATGATCATCAGCTCTCTGCTCGGCGCGTTTATATCCGGTGCATATTTCTCTAAAACTACTTCTGACGGCAGAGCAAAGAGAAATGACTCTGAGCTGTCGCAGCTCGATCTGGGTGATGCTACAGGCAGTGAACTGACTGTTTCGCAGATAGTCGACAAAAATGAGGATGCAGTAGTTGAGATCCTTATGTCCGGTACGCAGCAGAACATGTGGGGACAGATGCAGCTGGTACAGGGTGCAGGCTCGGGCGTCATCATAAGGGAAGACGGCTACATTGCTACCAATTATCATGTTGTTCAGGGAGCTAACAAAGTAGAAGTCACACTTCATAATGGAGAATCCTACGTTGCAAAGATAATCGGAAGTGATCCGTCCAACGATATCGCAGTAATCAAGATCGATGCCAAAGGTCTCACCGCTGCAACAGTCGGCGACAGCAGCACTGTGGATGTAGGCGATCTGGCAGTTGCCATCGGCAATCCTCTCGGGCAGCTCGGCGGTACAGCTACTACGGGTATTATCAGTGCTCTTGACAGAACACTCGACGTAGAAGGAACCACGCTGACACTTATGCAGACAGACGCTGCCATCAACGGAGGAAACTCCGGCGGCGGTCTCTTCAACAGCAAGGGAGAGCTGATCGGTATCGTCGAGTCCAAGGCATCCGCGGTAGGCGTCGAAGGACTTGCATTCGCTCTTCCTATCAACACCGTTGCGCCTATCATAAATGACTTCATCGAAAACGGCGGAAAGGCTCAGGTAGAGGATGGTATTCCGGCGGTAGGTGTAGTGATAAGTGATGTTTCTGAAGAGAACGCACAGTACTACGGACTTGAATCCGCAGGCGTATACATTGCTCAGGTCACAGGCGAGAATGCCATGAAGGCAGGCTTCCAGGAAGGAGACCGCATAGTATCGTTCAACGGCTCTCAGATCTCAAACAGCAGTGAATTCATCACTCTGGTAAGAAAATGCAAAGTCGGTGACACAGTAACAATAGTTGTAAGCAGAGGCGGCCAGCAGATCGAGATCAAGACTGTGCTTGAAGAACTTCAGCAACAGCAGCCGCAGCCATAAACGGAGCGTGTCACAGTCATAAAAAAGCCCCGCGCGATAGCGCGGGGTTTTGAATTTTTGAAAGATTTTAAATGCTACTCGATCTCTCCCATGGCTTCCATCTTTTTGCCAAGCGCAAAGACGAACTCCTTAAGAGCTTTTACATGTGCGTCAGCCTCGTATCTTGCCTCGCTGTCACGTCCGGCATTGATAGCCTCCATGATGCGGTTGTGCTGCTCGGCTGTCGACTCGTAAAGCGAAAAATCATCATAGTACAGATATCTGAATCTCAGCGAGAGCTCCTGTACATACTTGACCAGTTCGCTCAGTGTCTCGTTGCCGCTGCACTTTACGATGAAGTTATGGAACTTCTCATCGAGCGCAATGATGTTTTCCTTGTCGTCAGCCTTCTCGATCGCATCCTCATACTCAGCTGCGATAGCTCTGAGCTTAACTTTCTCCTCGTCGGTGATCCTCTGAGCTGCAAGCTTTGCGACAAAACCTTCCATGTCTTCTCTTACTTCAAACACGTCGAGCATGTCCTTGATAGAGATATTTGCAACATATGCGCCGCGTCTTGGCTCCACCTTTACAAGTCCGTCATCGGAGAGTCTTTTTATGGCCTCTCTTATTGGTGTACGGCTTACATTCATTTTCTCAGAAAGATCGATCTCCATCAGTCTTGTCTGTGATACGATCTCACCCGTAAGAATCTTGTGTTTCAGTTCCAGATACACCAGATCTTTTAATGGCTTCTGCACCTTAAGTTGGATATCAGTCATGTTTTCCCTCTCTATTTATTTGCCTGTATCAGTCAGCCACGCCCTGATCGAGGCATCTTTTGTTGCCATCTCAGCAAGAGCGGCAAGTCCTTTTCCGGCTTTATCTATATCTTTATAATAAGCAACCATTGTAGGACCGCTTCCGCTCATAAGCACTTCTTCAGCGTCAAGTTCTTCCAGCATTAGCTTCTTTAATGAAGCCGCCTTCTTGTCTGCCTTGAGAGTATATTTCTCCATATCGTTGACGAAGAGCTTTCCGGCACTGTCCGGGTCAGTATAGCCAATTTCATCAAATGCTTTGTAGGCAGCCTTTGTCAGAACTGCTGTGCCCGGGTTAGCCATAATAACATATCTCGGGATGCTTTCTGCCTTTTCGATTATATCGCCTATGCCGTAAGTCCATGCTGCGTCGCTCGCTTCATCAAGACCTTCGAGTCCTTCAAGCACATCCCGGTTGCGGTATGCGTTCATAAATGTCGAAAACGGCACATCTGCTCCGAAGGTTCCCCCAATACTCATAAGCTGTCTCAGCGTAAACGGTCTTCCTGTCATCTCATTGAGGCCCAGGAGACAGGCTGCTGCATTGGCGCTTCCTCCGCCAATACCCGCTGAAACCGGCAGATCCTTACGGATATCAATCAGCAAAGCATCTGTCAGTCCATGCTTTTCCTGATAATCTTCTCCCAGTGCATCCGTAAAGACCTTCACAGCCCTGAATGCCAGATTGTCCATATCCGTCGGGATTGTTTTTGCATCCGTACATAAATATACAACAATGCCATTTACAGTGCAATGAGGAAGCTTGTATTTTGTTGCTTTTTGAGTACATTTTTCTATACTCAGCACGTCATGAAGTCCCAGGCCCTGCATGAACGAGACTATATCATGATAGCCGTCAGGCCTTTTTCCGGTGATCTCGAGGGACAGATTTATTTTTGCATGAGCGTTAAGGGTTATTTTATCCATGGTCAATGAAACAGGGGAGGTTGCTCTCCCCTGAAGTCGTTCTTTTTATTTTTTCTTTGTGCTCTTATTTTTGGAGCTGTTCTTTTCTGCCTTTCTGGCAGCTTTCAGGGCTTCTATGGAACGGTCTTCCTTGTTGACAGGAGCCGGTGCATGTACGTGATATACGTTGTTGAGGAGCTCCGCACAGTTATCAATTTTCTGAGGCGGCTGCTCCGCAGTTTTCTTGGCCTTGCGTGCTTTCTTCTTAGCTTCCTTTGCCTCTTTCTTTGCCTGCTCAGCCTTGACTTCCTCTATGCTCTTCCCTGTTCTCTTTGCCTCTCTGTAAGGATTGAATGCCTGCTCCTTAGGCTCATCCTTAGGCTCTTCTTCCTGTTTCTCGTTGTTCTGGCGGAGCGAGAGCACCATGATTCCACCGAACATTACGAACATCATGGCCATGTTGACCATGTTGTTGACTCTCTGGTTGTAAGTCTTGAACGATACAGTCCTGTCTGCGCCGAGAACATTGCCCTCGTTGTCGACAAGATCACCGCTGATGACGAGCCTGTACTCAGAGTTGTTCTTAGCTACAAAGCCCTTGTCTGTGTCTGCAAGAACCAGAACGAGTCCCTTTTCCTTATCACTGAAAAGCACCTGTACAGGGATGGTCTTTCCGTCCGGGTCATAGATAGCGAACTTGTCTGCATTGGCAGCAGTTGCTTCGCTGGAATCCATCGCGTTGCTGAATGTCAGCTTTACGCCGAGGTTCTCCATTGATGTGTTTGTCTGGCCGTCTTCAGGGTATGACGATACCAGATCGAATCCGCCTTCGGCAAAGCAGAATGCCGAGGCTGCCATTATCATGATCGACGTAAGAATTGCGATCAGACTTATTTTCTTCATTAATTGATCCTCCGTTATGAGCGCCTGCTCCTGAAGAACTCCTTCAGGATAGCCGAGCATTCCCCGGCAAGCACGCCTCTGGTTATTTCTATGCTGTGGTTAAGCCTTTCGTCGTTTGCTATGTTGTAAAGGGATCCGCATGCCCCGGTCTTTGGATCGTCGGTGCCTATAACCAGTCTCGCCATCCTTGCGAGGACCATAGCACCGGAGCACATGCTGCAGGGCTCCAGAGTCACATACATGGTTGCGTCAGGGAGCCACTTTGCTCCGAGCGCAGCCTCAGCGGCCTCAAGGGCGATCATCTCCGCATGCGCGGATGATCTTCGTGCGGTCTCCACCATGTTATGCGCCCGCGCGATGATCTGCCCGTCTTTCACAACAACGGCGCCGACGGGCACCTCGCCCTCTTCGGCAGCCCTGGCTGCTTCCTTAAGCGCCTCGAGCATGAATCTTTCATCATCGCTTGCGCATATAATTTCGTCAAAAACCATAGCCGAAATATTGTATCACAAACCCCTTTGAAATATCAACAAAAACCACATCATATAAATGCGTACTTGAGTACATAGAAGAACGGGTTCACATCGTACAGCACCTTTGCCGCAGTGGTATGCTGCAGCGCAATCATCATTGCCGGAACATGCTCCGGCGAGACGAGAGTAGTGACCGGAATCAGCAGCGCTACGGCGATCCATGCCAGCATAAGCCCCCTCACCAGACCGAGAACCATTCCAAGTACCCTGTCGGCAAAACCTATCACGAAGATCTTGTCGCGGACACTCCTTATGATCACTCTGATTAAAAACATAACCAGACTGACTGCCAGAATTATCAGCGCAAGGGCAATTGCACCCATTGCGATCTCTGTCAGTCTTTCCGCCGCTGCATCCGCAGCTTTATCAGCAGCATCATTGAATATGCCTCCGAGCGATTTTGAGATGACTCCCTCGCCCGTGCCGTCAGGCGAAATAATCGTTCCGAAGAACGAATTGACACCATCCCCGGACGACGGGTCAGACATGGCTTCATCGCCGCGGAGCAGCTCAAAGATGTGACTGTGCATCGTCTTCTCCAGTTTTGTCTGCAATAAAAAGACCTTGAGCTTGTCCTTGTAATAGACTCCAAGGCCGATGCCGCCCAATATACTGATTATTTTTAATAGCGTATCGCCTACGCCTTTAACAGCGCCTCTCAGAACTGTCACGAGAACGATCAGTCCTACGGCTCCGTCAATCATCCACCATTCAATTGTGTTCATGCGTATATTCTACCACATAAAGTGCTGCTGTGAGCAAAAGTCGGTCGATTACTGTAGTTCATCAAAAAGCTTGCATATGCTTTTGTGTCACACATGTAACGTTGCCTCCTTTTTATTTGTGTAACCAAACAAAATTTTGTTTATTTTTTGTGCAAGAAAATACATTGAATTGCAGTATTTGCAAGGCTTTGAATAGATTCAAATTATTTGACGCTTCTTTGCGGTGGTGCTATTATTAAGATACGTTAGGAAAGTAGGCCCTCATGCCAAAAAGGGTGTGTTGGTTTGCGCTAAAAATATATAATTTACGGAGGTATACAGCGATGGAAAAGAAAACCCCGCTCTACGATACCCACGTTAAGTACGGCGGCAAGATAGTCGAATTCGGCGGCTTCCTGCTTCCTGTACAGTACGGTTCAGGTGTCAAGGCAGAGCACATGGCAGTCAGGACTCAGTGCGGATTGTTCGACGTTTCCCACATGGGCGAAGTACTCGTTCAGGGTGAGAAGGCAAAGGACTTCCTCAACATGCTCCTGACAAATGATTACACAGACCTTCAGCCGGGATTCGCAAGATATTCCCCAATGTGCAATGAAAACGGCGGAACCGTCGATGACCTCATTGTATATATGAAGGGCGAGAATGATTACTTCGTAGTAGTCAACGCAGCTAACACAGATAAGGACTTCGCATGGATGTGCGATCACAAGATCGACGGCGTAGAGCTTACTAATGTAAGTGACCAGTACGGCCAGGTAGCTCTCCAGGGTCCTAATGCAGAGAACGTTCTGAAAAAAGTAGTTGACGAGAAGTACATACCTGCAGGCTACTACACATGCATCTTCGACGGAGATTTCCAGGGCATTCCTGTAATGATCTCCCGTACAGGCTACACAGGTGAAGACGGATTCGAAATCTACATGCCGGCAGATAAGGCTCCTGACGTTTGGGAAGCTCTGATCGCTGCAGGTAAGGATGACGGCCTCATCCCATGCGCACTCGGCGCAAGAGATACTCTGAGAATGGAAGCTGCAATGCCTCTCTACGGACATGAGCTCAATGACAAGATCAGCCCAAGAACAGCAGGTCTCGGCTTCGCAGTAAAGATGAACAAGCCTGACTTCATCGGCAAGGCTGCTCTCGAAGCAGATCAGCCTCTTAAAGAGAGAAGAGTCGGCCTCAAGGTTACAGGCCGCGGCATCCTCAGAGAGCACCTCGATGTTTACAGAGACGGCGAGATCGTAGGATACACCACATCGGGTACATTCCTGCCTTATCTCGGAAGCTCGTACGCTATGGCTATCGTTAAGTCCGAAGCACGCGAAATCGG
>JBGUVT010000060.1:0-11773 GCA_045220485.1 Anaerovoracaceae bacterium
GTCAGAAAGGACGGAACAACAGTAAATATCAATATCGGTGAAAAGGAAGATGACCCTGTATTTATTATAAGCGATCTGCTGGTGCATCTTTCAGCTGAACAGATGAAGAAAACTGCAGCAACTGCTATCGAAGGTGAGAATCTCGATATTCTTGTAGGCTGCAAGCCTCTTGATGGTGTGGAGAAGGATGCTGTCAAAGCAGCGATCCTCAGTATCCTCAAGGATAAATATGATATAGAAGAGGATGACTTCGTTTCAGCTGAAATAGAAGCTGTGCCTGCCGGAAAGGCAAAAGAGGCGGGTTTTGACCGTTCCATGATAGTGGGCTATGGGCATGATGACAGAAGCTGCTCTTTTTCTGCAGCTGCAGCAATGATGGAGGTCAGTGATCCTGAGACGACTGCATGCAGTCTTTTCGTAGATAAGGAGGAGATCGGCAGCGTAGGAGCTACAAGCATGAAGTCCCGCTTTTTTGAAGATATGGTTAGGGAATTGCTCGACAGAATGGGCGCATACAGCGAAATCAACCTGTCAAGATGTCTCAGAAACAGCCGCATGCTCAGTTCTGATGTAAGTATGGCTTTCGATCCTCTTTATTCAGACAAATTCGAAAAGAAGAATACTGCAAAGCTCGGACACGGCCTCAGTTTTAAAAAGTACACCGGTGTAAGAGGAAAATCCGGCGCCAATGATGCAAATGCAGAGTATCTGGCACAGCTCAGGCAAATAATGGACAGGCACGGTGTTGTATACCAGACTTCAGAACTTGGAAAAATTGATGTAGGCGGAGGCGGGACTATAGCGTATATTCTCTCTCTGTACGGCATGCAGGTAGTAGACTGCGGAGTGCCGATTCTCTCGATGCATTCTCCCTGGGAGACGCTCAGCAAGTCCGATCTTTATGAGGCCTATAAAGGATACAAGGCTTTTCTGATTGAAGCATAATAAAAAGCGTGGAGGCATAGCAGTTGTTCAAAGCAGCAATTATTACATTTCTAATGGCCATGGTGCCGGTGGTAGAACTGAGAGGAGCGATCCCTTATGGTGTGATCGCAGGACTTAGTGTGCCTGCAGCATTCATAATTGCGGTGATAGGAAACCTTGTCCCTATCCCGGTGCTTGTTGTTTTCACAAGAAAAGTATTTGAATGGCTAAGAACAATCAGTAAAGGGCTGGACCGGTTTGTAAGCAGGCTTGAGGCAAAGGCTGAAAAAAACAAGGAAGTAGTCATGAAATATGAATTCTGGGGACTTGTACTGCTCGTAGCAATACCGCTGCCCGGAACCGGAGCATGGACGGGAGCTCTTGTAGCCGCTATGATGGATATGAGGCTTAAGAGAGCCATGCCTGCCATAATACTGGGCGTTCTGATCGCAGGAGTCATCGTGACTACAGTGACATACGGGGCAGGCGCTCTGTTCTGAAAAGACAATAAAAAACCCGGCTTTGAATGAACTGGTTTGTTCAGTTCAGCAGAACCGGGTTTTATAGTGCCTGTTTTTACTTGCCTTTGCCGAGCTCTTTGGTGCGTTCAGTAGACTTTATGACTGTGTCAATGAACGCTCCGCGGACTCCATGCTCCTCAAGCGTCTTGATGCCCACGATGGTGTTGCCTCCAGGCGAGCATACCTGATCTTTGAGGAATCCAGGATGCTGACCTGTCTCAAGAACCATCTTAGCAGCTCCCATGACAGTCTGTGCTGCAAGGTTCTGAGCTGTCTTGCGTGGAAGCCCCTTGGCAACTCCGCCGTCAGCGAGAGCTTCAATTACCAGATAGATATATGCCGGACCTGCTCCGGAAAGACCGCACGCAGTATCGATAAGGTCTTCGGACATCCACTCGACGATTCCCAGAGACTCGAAGAGCTTCTGAGCGAAGGCCTTTTCTTCATCAGTAAGGTCTGTCCCTGAATCAAGGGCAAAAGCTCCCATACCGACGAGGGCAGGGGTGTTAGGCATGAGCCTGAGCAGCCTGAAATGGCCGCCTGTCATTTTACGGATCGTTTCAGTTGTGAGACCTGCCATGATAGAGATCATAGCCTTGCCGTCAAGAGTATCGCCGAGTTCTGCGAGAGCTCCTGCCGCATATTGAGGCTTCACGCATGAGAGAAGGATATCCACTGCTTCACCGAGCTCCTTATTGCTCGATACGATATGGCATCCAAGCTCTGCATACTTGTCTGTGATAGCTCTGGAAACATCGTATACATATACATCGTCAGGCTTTACTACGCTTGCCTTGATAGCGCCGGAAAGGATAGCTCCGCCCATTGCGCCCGCACCAAGAAATCCTATTTTCATAAATTTATGCCTCCGTGTTCAAGTTGATGTTAATGATTGCATTTCTATTGTAACACCCGCAGTATATGTCGTATCAAGTTATTTTATAAACTATTATTCGCTTTATTTACAAACAGATGTTCAAGTGCTATTATTTACGGGTAAAGCACACTAACAATCCATATCGAAGGCCGTTAAAACAGGGATACAAGTAGATGAAAAAAGATTTTCCAAAGATCGGTCCTACGGTCACCATGTTTGTACCGTACGACTGTAATAATGCATGTCCGTTTTGCGTAAATAAAAAAGAGTACAGAGACACATCTGAATTTGACCTTCAGAGATGCTACAGATCTCTCGACCTCATGAACAGGATATTCCCTAATAACGATATCGTTCTTACAGGCGGGGAGCCTCTGGCAGAACTTGAGGCACTTCAGGACATACTCGATCATATTGAAGAAGGCCATCATATCTATATTAATACTACGATGCCGGTAGGAGAGGGGCAGACTATAGATGACGTTGCCGCGGTGCTCAATAAGTATGCAGACCGCATCAGCTGCATCAATGTATCCAGACACCTCAAACACTATGTAAAGGAATGCCCTGACGAGATTTTTGATCTCCTGAAGTTCAGAACAAGGATCAACTGCGTGGTATTTGAAGATGCAAAGGATCCTGAAACCAGAGACAAGCTGATAAAATTCCTTGACAGGTTTAAGGGACATGAAATACAGCTCAGAGCTAATTATTCATTCCTCACCCTGGAGAACGTATTCGATACTGAAAATGACAATCTCTTTAAGCTGATCTCTGAAATCTGTGAGTATAAGTATCCTCTTGAGAAGGAGAGATTCAGAACGGGATTTGTATTTGAACGCGAAGGAAGCAAAATCACGTACCACAAGACATTGCCGTTTGCTAAAGTGGATGGCGTTGTAGGCGATATCATTATAAGGCAGACGGGCCGCATCTATGATGACTGGAACGAATACGGCCATGAGCTGAACATCAATGATCTTGTGGATCATCAGTACAAATAGCGGAGGAAAGCCATGAAAAAGAGTGAGCAGCGCCAGAACGACATCCTCGCATTCATGAAAAAGACAATAGCTTCAAAAGGCTACTCGCCTACAGTCAGAGAGATCTGCGCGGCACTCGGGATCAAATCAACCTCAACAGTGCACAGCGACATCAAGGCACTTGAAGACAAAGGTCTTGTCAAAAAAGACCCTGCAAAGCCGAGAACAGTACTTCCTGTAGAGAATGAGTATGTGAAAACCTCTGAAGTTTCATATGATACGGTAGCACTTCCGGTCATTGGAAGAGTCGCAGCAGGTGAACCGATACTGGCAGAGCAGAATATCGTTGATGAAATGCCTATACCGGCACGCTTCGTCGGGTCGGGTACAAACTTCATCCTGACTGTACACGGTGACAGCATGGTGAATGTCGGCATTAATGATGGAGACTACCTGATAGTTCAGGAATCTCACGAAGCGTCGAACGGCGAGATCGTCGTGGCTCTTGTCAATGACGATTATGAAACAGGCGCTACTGTAAAAAGATTCTTCAAAGAAGCAGATCACATCAGACTCCAGCCTGAAAACGATTACATGGATCCTATAATCGCAAGGGATGTCACAGTAATCGGAAAAGTAAAGGGAGTATTCAGATACTTCAACTGAAAAAGTCAAAAACAGTCCGGTGAGCCGGATTGTTTCATTCCATCGCGTGACCAATTTTTGCGCGGTGTTTCAAGCGGGCATTTGAGTTGTTCTCATCAGCCCGTTTTTTGCGTATACTTTATTATGATTGAGTGAAATCTGCCAATTAAGGCTTTGAATCCGGCCTCCCTGGCCGCTTGTCTGATGAACTGAATGAAAAGGTGGAAGCGGATGACACTGAGAAAAGAATACAAAAAACATGATTATCTGATAAATACTTATGGCTCCTTCGCAGAAGCAAGAAACGACAAGTTCCACGTGGATGAAAGACGCTACTCCAGCATTCTTAAGCTGACTGCGAACGGGACTCTTGTCATGGGCATCTGGAGTCTCATAAAGTGCTTTATGGGAATGATTGGTGATATGGGAAGTGAGCTTTTAGCAGATGAAGTCCCGCTTTTAATTGCCATCTTCGGAAGTGCAGTGGTACTTGCGTTTTTCTTTATAATCGGAATCTCTTTCAGGTACCTGGTATGGAGAGGTGCCAACAGGGAGGCATTAAGCGGGCAGAGTAAAAACGGATACATTGTATGTGCAATTATACTTTTAGCATACGGTGTATATGCCGTCGCATATTTCATCTATCAGGCAGTAAGGAAAGAAGCGGACGTACAGGGTGTCCTTAAACTAATTTTTGATGTTACTTCGTTTGTTATCCTGTGTGAATTGATTGCTTCCGCATTCAGATTAAGAAAAGTCAGGAAAGAGATAACAGCACGGGAATCAGGAGGAGAGCTCTGATGCAAATGGACTTTCACTATTACGCTACATATGCGGCAGCATATCTGGCCGGATACAGCCATGAGGAAAGCATGGGCATATGTTATAGTGCGCAGTTTGTAGATGAGTGTACCAGAACATATCTCAAGAGCATAAAAGGACCGCTTTCAGCTGCCACCACACAGCTTCAGGAGGAATTGGCAGACGCCAGGACAGATCTGCCCGGCATTCAGGATATTACAAGGATATGGGCTTCTTTTCACTTTCTTCCCCGTGATCTGTACAGAAATCCCAAACGGCGCTGCTCGCGCGCTTACAGGAGGAAATATCGCCTTATATGCGGCCCCAACGGGGAACTTGCAGCTGAAACGGTCAGGCTTGCAAAGGGGAAGGGCCTTGAAGCTGCCGGAATTGCCATGCACGTCATTGCTGACACCTGGGCACATCAGTACTTTGCGGGAACTCCTTCCGTAGTAATAAACAATGTAAACGAATATTTCTATGAGATCATCTGCAGGGATGGCAAGAAGGAGGAGCATAGAATCAGGTTTAATCATAATCCTGCTACTGCGGATAACCTTGAGAAAATGGAATATACCTGTACAGTGTTCCAGAACAGCGAGAAATCCATAATGAATCTCGGCCACGGCCGGGCAGGGCATTTTCCTGACTACAGCTTTGCGAGATACAGATACATGCCGGCATGGGCGGATTACAATGAAGTGGTCAAGGACAATCCGGCGGATTATATTCTGGCATTCACACAGATGATATATGCTCTTAAGTATCTTAAGGGGGATATTGAGGAGTTTGATGTAGAAAAATATGATATGGATTCCATAGATCCATACAGGGATGAGATCCTCGGGATCCTTTGCAAAAGACAAACTGATGTCTGCGCTGAATGGAAGGCTTTCGGAGAGAAACTCTCGGGATATCAGGTCGAGGATTTTGATATCAATAAATATAAGGATGAATACCTGACTGCGGATGAAGACAGCAAAAACAAAACGGTTCTCGGAAGATTTATACTGGCTGCCATGTCTCAGAAGAGCATGGTGACTAACAGAATATATAAGTCCGGCAACAGAGCGGCCGGTTATTCGATCGACATCGGTGAGAAGGGATTCAGAGGCATAAAGGATTATGCAAGGCTCCTGCAGGAAAAGGAGGGCGACTGATGAGTAAACTTCAGAGATTCAATTCCTTCATCGGAGGCCTGTTTACAGTATTTTTCGGGCTTGCCCTGTATTGGGCTCCGTTTATGGGTGTTGACATGATTTCGATTGTCATGACTGCCGCGCTTCTGCTTATGGGAATCAGAAGCCTGTACTTCTATTTCACGATGTCCAGGCACATGGTGGGAGGAAAGTACTCGCTGTTTGCAGGAATAATACTGACAGATCTCGGTGTGTGCGCCTATATGATGCAGAGCTTTCCTCCGGTATATATTATGATCTATCTGCTTTTGATCCATTCTTTCTATGGTGCAACAGATATCATGGTGGCTTTGCGGGCAAGGAGCCTGAAAAGCAAATCATGGAGGATAAAGCTTTTTACCGGTCTGGGGAATCTGACCCTTGGTGTACTGGCAATAATCTTCGGATTTACCGGAGAGGACATATTCAGAGTAATATATATTTATGCTCTCGGTGTTGCTTACACGGGAATAATGCGCATGGTGAATGCTTTCAGGAGGACGGCGGTTCCGTACATACAGTGATGAAGAGAAAAGTGATACTTGCTTCGGCATCTCCGAGGCGGCTTGAAATAATGAATAAGCATGGGGTGGAGCCACTGGTAATGCCTACGGACGCGGATGAGACCATTACAGGCGATCCTTCCATGACAGAAGTCGTGGAAGACCTGTCGTGTCGAAAGGCTCTGGCCTGCTACAACAGTATAAAAGAAGACAACAGGTATGCAGGATATATGATCGTCGCGGCTGACACAATAGTTTTCAAGGACGGAATACTGGGTAAACCTGTAGACGCAGAGGATGCGAGACGCATGCTGCGGTCATACAGAGGCACTTACCACTATGTAGTAACAGGGATCACCCTTATAGACACAGACAGCGGGAGTGAAGAGGTGCTTAGCGATGTTACCAGGGTATGGTGCAAAGACTATACTGATGAGGATATCGAGGATTACATATCAAGATCAGAACCATACGATAAAGCAGGCGCATACGCTATTCAGGGATACTTCGGCAGATACATAGATCACATAGAAGGTGACTATGAGAATGTCGTGGGACTTCCGTATTACAGGATAGAAAAAATACTTGAAAACTGTTGACATTACAGTGATCGGTGCATATAATAACCGAGGTCAAAGCAGAAGTTATCCGCTTCTCGCCTTACAGACTAGCGTTGGTAGGGCCACATAAGATTTCAGAATGTCTTATTTGCGGATGCTTGTGCGTCCGCAATTTTTATTACGGACATTGAAAGATTCAGGTGCTCTATTTGGAAAGGGAGGAACAGAACCATTAGCGCCAGAGATAATAAAAAAAATCAGACACAGATCAATGATGAGATCAGGGCTGATGTTGTACGTCTAATTGACGAAGAAGGAGTGATGCGCGGTATCGTAAGCATTGATGAAGCGCTTTCGCTCGCAGAAGAGGCAGAACTCGATCTGGTGAATATCTCGCCTAACGCTGATCCGCCGGTATGCAAGATCCTTGACTATGGAAAGTACCGTTACGAGCAGCAGAAGAAAGAGAAAAACGCCAAGAAGAATCAGCATGTGACTGAGATCAAGGAAATCAGGCTCAGTGCTTCGATCGAAGATCATGACGTAGAAGTCAAGGCAAAGGCAGCGACCAAATTCCTGCAGGATGGCGACAAGGTAAAAGTTTCGCTGAGATTCCGCGGAAGAGAACGCGACTACACACAGCTCGGTTTTGACGCAATGAAGAAGTTTGCTGATATGGTGGCAGACTACGGTGTAATCGAGAAAGAGCCAAAAATGGAAGGCCGCAGGATGAACATGTTCCTTGCACCTAAAAAAGACAAAAAATAAGATTTACATACAGGAGGATGACCCAAATGGCTAAGAACAAAATGAAGTCACACAGAGGCGCTATGAAGCGTCTGCACGTTACAGGCTCCGGCAAGGTCAAGAGAAACAAGGCTTACAAGAGCCACATTCTCACAAAGAAGACCGCAAAGAGAAAAAGAGGTCTGCGCAAGGCAACTACTCTTACAAGTGCAGATCTGAAGCGTATGCTGAGATCAATGGCTAAATAATCGGGGAGGTGTAACAAATGGCAAGAGTAAAGAAAGGCGTAAACGCGCATAAGAGACATAAGAAGATCCTGAAGCAGGCTAAGGGATTCTACGGCAGAAGAAAGAACACATTCAGAGCCGCCAACCCGGCAGTTATGAGAAGCCTGAGATCGGCATATGTAGGCCGCAAGAACAAGAAGAGAGAATACAGAAGACTCTGGATCGCAAGAATCAACGCAGCTTCGAGAGCTAACGGACTCAGCTACAGCAAGCTGATGAACGGACTTAAGAAGGCAGGCATCGAGATCAACCGCAAGATGCTCTCCGAGATGGCAATCTTTGACGCAGCAGGTTTCGCTGAACTCTGCGAGACAGCTAAGAAGTTCAACTAATGACTTATTTCGTCAGCCATTTAGGAATAATCTTTATTGCAGCGGTTTTCGTGGCAGTATGCGCAGTAGCCTGGTGGTTCCTGACTGAAAGGAACGCCATGCTTATCAGAAAGAGAGCTGAGGCGAGGCGTAGAGCCGCGGAAGCGAAAGCGCCGCATAAGGAAACTGAATCAGATAAAAACAAATAAAGAAAAACTCCGGCTTTGCGGCCGGAGTTTTTCTGTTGCGAAAATATCTAACTAAGAAAGAACAATCAAAAGAAAAAGGTAAATCGTCGAATACTTTCGACACCTGAATAATAGCATCCTAATGTGAAGACATTATTAGGCTAATGTGAAGCATTTTTCACAATAAGCGGGCATTCGCTTGCTCATATAAACTCAAATTCTGTTAAGAAGAGTGTTATACCACTACATATTGTGATAACATCGGTTTGCATATGGAAATAGGACTCTGCTACGGAGTCCGAAACAATGGAGGAAACCGATATGAAATGCCCGTACTGCAATTTTGAAGACACAAAGGTAGTCGACTCGAGACCTGTTGAAGACGGACTCGCTACCAGAAGAAGACGCGAGTGTACAAAATGCCACAAGCGATTCACGACTTTTGAGAAGATCGAGAATTCACTGCTTGTAGTAGTCAAAAAGGACGGCACACGTGAGAGCTTCGATAAGAACAAGATCGTCAACGGCATAATGAAGGCATGCCAGAAGACAAAGGTCACTTACGAGGATGTTCAGAGAATTGCTGACAATATTGAGCGCGGACTTTCGAACACCATGGAAAAGGAGATCCAGTCCACTAATATTGGTCTCCTGATCATGGAAGAACTCAAAGCCATTGACCAGGTAGCTTATGTAAGATTCGCGTCGGTATACAGGGAATTCCAGACGATCGATACATTTATCGACGAGATCAATAAACTGACAAAAAGCAAAAAATAGATAATAAGACGGGAGATCCATTATGCTAAGAGTTGCAATAGATGGTCCGGGAGGCACCGGCAAGAGCACCATAGCAAAGGCTGTTGCTGTCCGTTTCGGACTGGAATACATAGATACAGGAGCAATGTACAGAGCTCTTGGTCTTAAAGCACGCAGAAACGGTGTGGATGAGTTCGATGAGGATGCTGTCAGAGAAATGCTGGCTGAGACGTCTATCGATTTCGTCAGCGGACACACCCATCTTGACGGTGAGGATGTAAGCGGTCTTATAAGGACAAACGAGATATCGATGGCTGCTTCCAACATTTCCAAACTTGCCATAGTCAGATCCAAGGTGGACGAGGTAAGCCGTTTCCTGGCATCCACAAAGGATGTTGTAATGGAAGGCAGGGATATAGGTGCAACAGTAATACCTGATGCCGAAGTCAAGATCTTTATGACAGCTTCCCCTGAGGTAAGGGCAAAAAGACGCTATGAACAGCTCCTTGCTGCCGGTAAGGAAGCGGATTATGACACCATTTTCAATGAAATCCAGGCAAGGGATTATCAGGATTCGCACCGTGAGGTAAGCCCGCTCAGGGCAGCTGATGACGCTGTTTTCCTCGACACATCCGACATGTCGATAGATGAGAACATAGATGCAGTAGCAGAAATAATAACCGCCAGGACGGGACGCAGCGCGTAACGTTAATTATGGCACATGTTGATTGGGCCACGTCCTTGTGGGGGTGGCCTTTTAGGTAGTATTATAAGCATGTGTGCTCCGGGAAGGAGTAAATATGCAGATAAAAAAGATGCCTGAGGCTGAAAGGCCGCAGGAGAAGATGCTCTACGGCGGAGCAGGAGGACTCAGCAATTCCGAGCTGCTTGCACTGATTATCAGGACAGGGACCGGTGACAAGTCGGCAGTCAGGCTGGCAGATGAAGTGATATCATATGCCAACGAAAACACCGGCGGACTCGGAGCTGCGGAAGTAAGGGAACTCACAGAGATCGACGGTATCGGAGAAGCTAAAGCCTGCTCGATTGTGGCAGCGATGGAACTCTCAAAGAGGCTTATAGCCGGACGCCAGGGAACTGTCAAGGTAAGAATAAGAGACAGCAGACAGGTGGCTGAGATACTGATGGAAGAGATGATGTATGAAAAACGTGAGTTTTTCATGACGCTCAATCTGAACTCCAAAATGCAGGTGGAGTCGAAGTCAGTCATTTCAATAGGCAATCTGGACAGCGCGCCTGTGCATCCGAGAGAGGTCTTCGGTCCGGCTGTCAGAAGAGGAGCTGCGGCAGTAGTTGTTGCTCACAATCATCCGAGCGGAGACCCTTCGCCGAGTCCGCAGGATATAGATGTCACCAAAAGACTTATCAAAGCGTCGGAGATACTGGGAATAAGACTGATTGATCACGTAATAGTCGGCAACGGCTGCTTTACGAGCATGAAATCAGAAGGATACTTCGGAAATTAAACGGAAAAAACATGGACAGAAAAGTTACGATTCAGGATTTTATAGATTCACTTGGCATGGCAGGTCTTCTTACCTCAGTCGGGGGTGAACCTTCATGCAGCGCAATAATGGCTTTATACACCGTTCCGGGAATGAAGGAACTCGGAGCATGTGAGGTGAAAGGCGTTACATACAATTCCAGGGAAGCTGCGGAGGGGTCTCTGTTTGTGGTAAAGGGAGCTCACTTCAGGGAGCAGTATCTGAATGACGCGATAGAAAACGGCGCGGTATGCTATGTAAGGGAAGATCCTGATGCAGGTGAAACTTCAGAATGCAGAATAGTAAGCGATGAAGAAGCTTTGGCTGCGGGAGAACGCATCCTGGAAAAGGCAAAAGACTCCTGCCTGGACATATGGGTAAAAGATGTCCGCAAGGCAATGCCTGTAATCGCCGAGACTTTCTACGGTAAACTGTCCGATGATCTTTGCATGGTGGGCATCACCGGTACAAAGGGCAAATCCACCACAGCTTATTTCATGAGATACATCCTGGATGACTATATGGCCGGCACAGGAGGCTGCAGAAGCGCGATCTGCTCAGGAATAGATAATTACGACGGAGTAATTGAAGAAGAATCGCATCTTACCACGCCTGAGATCATGGAGCTCTATCAGCACATGAACAACGCGCTTAACAGCGGCATTACGTACATGACGATGGAAGTCTCGAGCCAGGCGCTCAAATACGACAGAGTAACAGGAATTGAATTCGCTGCGGGAGCTTTTCTTAACATAGGAAGTGACCATATAAGCGCGATAGAGCATCCTGATTTTAATGATTATCTTGAGGCAAAGCTGAGACTTTTCGGGCATTGCCGCAAGGCATGTATAAATCTGGACTGCGAGGAACAGGAGCGTATAAGGGCTGCTTCGGCAGACTGCCCGTATGTGATCACATTCAGCCAGAAAGATAGCGGCGCCAATTTATATGGATATGACATCAGGTCATCTGAAGGTAAGGTCA
>JBGUVT010000061.1:0-5690 GCA_045220485.1 Anaerovoracaceae bacterium
GGCAAGAAAGCCGCAAGAAAGAAAGTTGCCAAATTCTCGGGTATAAGCTATAAGATAATCAGCAAGGGCACATGCACCTATGAATATGATGACAGAAAAGGCACCTATGAAGTAAAGTTCACAGATGGCGATCGTGTTTATAACTATGAAGTGCTTGCTCCTACCGGCAAGATCATTGAATACGAGTGGAAAGTAAACGGATATTGATTCAGATTGAAAAGGTAAAATGGCGACACTGCAGCTGGATGAAAACTTAATAATCAGGATGGCCTCGAATGACGGCGCAGCGTTCCGCGAACTGTATCAGCAGACATCAGGGGTCGTGTACGGATTCGCCATGTCGATACTCCGCAATAAGCACGATGCTGAAGATGTGATGCACGATGCGTTCATCAGGATCTACACGAGTGCCGTCACGTATAAGCCATCAGGGAATCCGATGGCATGGATACTGACTATCGTGCGGAATCTATGCCTCAATAAGATCCGCGCAGGCAAAGTGTGTGAAGATCTGTCAGAGTATGACGATCTTGCAGGCGCTTTGAACGACAGCGATGCCGTCCTCGACAGGATGATTCTCGAGACAGCAATGAGCGTGCTTGATGCAGAGGAGAGGCAGATCGTCATTTTACATGCCATGACCGGATTCAAACACAGGGAGATCGCGGAGATACTCGATCTCCCGACCGGAACGGTACTGTCAAAATACAACAGGGCGTTAAAGAAAATGAAGAGAGAAATGGAAGCGAAGGGGGTAGAAAGATGATCGATAATAACGAGATCGAAAAAAGACTTGCCTCTGCGCTTAACGCAGCTGCACCTGACATGCTTGATGAGCTTATGGCGGAGCTGGATCTCAATGAGAAGCCTGAGCAGACACTGAGAGAAAAGCTTGCTGACGGTGAGCAGGACAGATATAAAAAATCATTTGTACGCACTAAAACTTTCAGGACCCTGGTCAGCTGTGCGGCCGCATTCATACTTGTGATAGGCGGTTTCACGGTCTGGAAAAACGCAAATGAGAAGGTTCTGGCGGTCGTAGACCTCGATGTCAATCCGAGCATTGAGCTGTCGATCAACAATAAAGAGAGAGTAGTTGGAGCCAGTGCAGTTAATGAGGACGGCAAAGAAATCCTTGACGGAATGGATCTGAAGGGCAGCGATGTGAAAACTGCGTGCAATGCCATCGTCGGTTCGATGCTTACGAAAGGTTACCTGAATGACCGGTCCAATTCCATACTGCTGTCGGTCAGCTCCGGCGATCCGGCAAAGGGTCAGGAAATCGAGACTGAGCTTTCGGACTACATTAATTCATACGCAAATGGTTCGGCAGTTTCAACAGCCGTTATGGGGCAGTATATCGATGCTGACGATGAGCTGAAAGCGTTTGCATCAAAGAATGGAATCTCTGCCGGCAAGGCGGGGCTCATACGCAATCTGCTTAATACCGGTGGGACAAAGATGACAGAAGATGCACTGCTCTCTCTGTCTACACAGGAGCTGATAGTTCTTGGTCAGGAGCGCAAAGTCTCCGAAGATACAATGTATGGTGAGGCCTACACAGGTGACTACATCGGATACGAAAGCGCGCTTGCAACAGCACTCAGTCATGCAGGACTGGACAGTGCGCAGGTCAGCGACGCCGAAGTGGAAATGGACTGTGAAAACGGGATCATCATATATGAGGTGGATTTCAAATACGGCGGTCAGGAATACGAGTATGAGATTGCAGCGTCAACAGGAGAGATACTGCAGTCGGAAAAAGATATCGATGACGGCGATGACGATGCTGATGAAGATGATGACGACGATGACGACGATGACGATGTTCATGACGACGATCATGATGATGACGATGATCACGACGATGACGATGATGACAACGATCGTGATGATGACGACTGATCAGCGAAGAGTCCTAAGAACGAGAACGGATGCGATACCGACGAGTATCCCTGCGGCGATCCCGCTGAACATCAGAACAGGGAAATAGAAGAATATGCGAAGGTCCTCGATAAGGGCGGCAGCTACGAGCAGCTGTCCGAGATTGTGCAGGACTCCCGCAGCCATACTTACACCGGTCACTGAGAAGAGGCCGGTTTTTTTGAGCAAAATCATACCGGCAAGGCTCACGACGGCTCCGGCGAGCGCGTAAAGCATGCCGAAGAGACCGTTGAACAGCAGGCCTGCGAGAACTACGCGTATAACGCTGACTGCTGCCGCGTCCCTGGCACCGAACTTGTACAGTGCCACAACGGTAACGACATTGGCTATACCAAGTTTGATTCCGGGAATGCCCGGATTATATGGTATAATGGCTTCGACATACGAAAAGATGAGAGCCAGCGCCGCCATAAGGCCGACTCTTGCGACGAATGATGCGCTTAGAGATTTACGCTTCGAGGCTTTATGAGGTGACTGAGTCATAGCCGCCTCCTTCCTCTGAACCGTCCTCAATGCGGACTACAAGCCGGTTCGGCAGGCATACGATGCTCTCACCAGGCCTCGAAATGGCACCGTGCTTTACACATACCTGGTTCTTGCAGGAAGCCTCGGTAACAGACACTGTACCTCCGCTGATGACGACCACGTTGTAATAGTCGTACTGCGCTGAAGCTGCGTCATCCGGATTCCCTTCGGGTGCATCGACAGCTGCCTGCTTAGGCGCAGGCACCACAACAGTGCGGTCCTCGGAGATCGTGTATCTGGCGTAGAGATCGCCGCCCGACTCTATGATGACCTTTGCACCGCTTCCCGCCTCACCATGCGAAAGAGTGAGCGCGGCAGAAGCTGCCAGGCCGATGACGACCAGCACTATGAACAATATTATGTCTGCTTTTCGTATGAACTGTTTCATTGAACATAGTATAACATGGACCTGCTGAAAGGATAAGCGCCCGTATGAAGCGTGCTCTGAAAAAACTGAATATTCTCATTCTGACCGCGGTGCTTGCAATTCTTGCAGGATGCAGCGGAACGGGTGTATCCGGACCTGAGCCGGTAATGGAGGACGGATACTACCTTGATACAGTCTGCAGTATCTCCATCTACCGCATGACAGACGCGCAGGGAGAGGTGAAGGATGCAGCGGATATGAGCGAAGAAGCTGAAGCCGCTATAAGCGAAGCATTCGATCTTTGCAGTGAGTTCGAATCAAAGATAAGCCGCACCCGCAAGGATTCAGATATCAGCAGACTCAACAGCGCAAAAGGCGAGTGGGTCGATGTGAGCGAAGATACGCGCGAGCTCATTCAGAAGGGCATGGAATATTCGTACTCGTCTGACGGTGGTTTTGATATAACAGTCGGAGGCATAACGGAGCAATGGGATTTCCATGCGGCAGAGGGTGAGGCCAAGGTTCCTGATGCGGATGCTCTGGCAGAAGCCGTGACTCATATCAACTACAGAAACATTGCTATTGAAGGCAACCGGGTGAGGCTGACCGACCCGGAGACAAAACTCGATCTCGGCGGTATCGCCAAAGGCTGGATAGGAGACAGGATGACTGAGCTCCTCGAGAGCAAAGGTGTTGTTTCAGCCGTGATAAACCTCGGCGGAAATGTCATCTGTGTCGGAGGCAAGACAGACGGTGACGATTTTACCATTGGAGTAGAAGCGCCGTTCAGCGACCGCAGAGAGATACTCGGAAAGATAAATGCGAGAGACAAGACTCTTGTTACATCGGGTGTGTATGAGCGTCAGATAGAGGTGGACGGGAAGAGATACCATCACATCCTTGATACTGAGACAGGCTGGCCGGTGAATACCGACCTTGATGCAGTTACACTCATTGCAGACAAGGGCCGCTCGGCAGACATAGATGCACTCAGCACTATCTGTCTTATTAAAGGCGCTGACGAGGGAATGAAATTCATAGAAAAGCAGGACGGCGTAGAAGGCGTGTTTGTGCTGTCAGATGGCGACATACGCACAACAGAAGGAGCAGGATTAGAGGCGGTAAAATGAAGAAACAGGTGAAAGAAGGTATGCTGCCAAAGGTACTGGTCACAAACGATGACGGAATAGATGCTCACGGACTAAGGATCCTTGTAGACGCATTGTCGGAACATGCTGATGTTTATGTTGTAGCTCCGGCCGATCAGCAGAGCGGAAAGAGCCACAGCATAACGTTTTTGCGTGAAGTCACTCCGCAGGAGCGCGACGTTAAGGGAGCTGTGGCAGCCTGGGTGCTCGACGGTACACCGGCTGACTGCGTTATGTGGGCAATCGATTATCTGAGAGATGAAGAGGGAGTCGAGCCGGACTTTGTCATCAGCGGTATCAATCTGGGATTCAATACCGGTCTTGCGGCATATTACTCGGGGACTGTTGCAGGGGCCAGAGAAGGCGCAATAAACGGCATCAGATCGATAGCTCTTTCCGTGGGGGGACAGGATGGAATGAGTGCTGAGCATTTCGATTATCTGATCGGATTGCTGCCTCAGCTGATGGAGATGTCAAAGCAGATAGATCCGGGAATCATTCTCAGTGTGAATGCTCCGGACGTTCCTTCGTGGGATATAAAAGGGGTGCGCGTCGCGGAGACGGCCCCGCGCGGTTACGGAATCAGATTCTTCTTTGAAAAGAAAAAGAACGGCAATTATCAGATGACGGGAGAAGCGGATTACCTCGACGACAACATGCGCTACGATATTGACTGGTGCGCTGCAAGCTATGTTGCTGTCTCACCGATCCCGACTACGCTTTCAGACCCAGTTGCTCTGATGCGCCTCAAGGGACTTGCGCGCGAAGCAGACTGCCTGACTCTTATCATAGATCCGCAGGAGAAGATGCCTGTGCACCTGAAGGACGCGGACAGGCTGACCGGCAATCTGGAAAAACTTACCCGCGCTGTAAACAGAATGGATCTGCCTATCATCCTGGCAGAATCCTACGACATGGGAGATATACTCCCTCAGATCAAAAAATATGCCTCCGAAGCAGAAACAGTCAGACACATCCATCCTGATGTATGGACTTCGCCGGACCTTGAGAAGTTTGCCGGCGCGATCGACTGCAGAAAGGTGCTCGTAGCGGGAGCTGCCACTAATGTGGAGCTGCTGCAGACGGTACCGGGCTTCCTAAGAAGAGGTTACGAGGTAGTGGTTCTGAAGGATTGCTGCGACTCGGCTGACACGGACGGACATGATCTTTCGATAAAGATGATGGAGGAAATGGGCTGCCGCATCAGCACTCTTGAGACCGAGGTGATGATGCTCGCGGGTTCCTGCCCGAAACAGGTACTGGACTCGGTTAAAAACATTTTGCGAACTTGACATCGGGGGGCCGATGTTGTACTATCGTTTTTGCTATGCGCTGATGTAGCTCAGTAGGTAGAGCACTTCCTTGGTAAGGAAGAGGTTTCGGCAGTTCGAGTCTGCTCATCAGCTCCATGCAAACCCGCTTAGGGACAGGGACGCTTGTCCCTAATCTTTTTTAAACATTCAAAATAAGGTTATCTGTGGGTGAACGGCATCGCCGTAATGAAGATGACCTTGACCTTCGGAGGCAAGCTCCTCCGGTAGAACGTTCTAATTATTTAAGGAGGAAGTTAAATGGCAAAGCAGAAGTATGAGAGAACCAAACCGCACATCAACATCGGAACAATCGGCCACGTTGACCACGGTAAGACAACTCTTACAGCAGCAATCACATCAGTACTCAACAGAAAGTACGGACTTGGCGGCGAT
>JBGUVT010000062.1:0-15341 GCA_045220485.1 Anaerovoracaceae bacterium
CATTGACCTCTATTAATACGGAATCTCCCTGTGTGTACTTGGTCGCTTCCTCTTTGCTCAGGTAATAAACCAGATACCACTTTCTGTTGCGTACTATCTTAAATACCGGAAAGTCTTTTCCGCAGTTTTTCGATGGTACCTTTACAGCTTTACGTCCTGTAAGATCTTTAAGGTCTTTATAGTTGAGACTCTCTATCGCCTTTGTACTGAGTTTGGCCTCGGCTCCGTCTACATAATAGCTGACAAAGCCTGCCGTCTGTGTGCTGCCGTTTTCGGTGACCTTATAGTTGTCGCCGAGCTCTTTCATGATGCCCGAGTACTTGCTGCCCCGGAGTCCCTGTTTTGGATCCTGCTCCGAAGCCTCTTCGGCTGCCTCAGTGTCCCCTTCTGACTTCTTTTCTTCCTTTTTCCCGTCAGCTTCTCCGGCTCCATCAGCTGAAGTCTTTTCCTTATCCTTTGCCTCTGCAGTGTCATTTCCGTCTGCTTTAGCGTCAGCTTCTGCATCGGCTTCATCAGCCTTAGGTTCCAGTTCTATAGTTTCATCTGTCGGTGTAAGTTCTATGACCTTGGTTCCGGCCTTTACAAGCCTGTTGCTGTCAGCAAGCCTGTTGATTTTGCTCTTCTGTGCAGCGGCGTACACAACTTCGTCTCTCACAATAAAAGCAGAGACCTCATCAGCGACGTCTATTTTGCCATGTTCCGCTATATAGGTCCTTTCGAACATGCCGACGACAGAAGGTACGACATAGAGCGCTATACAACACAATGCGACAAGTCCTACATATACCAGGAACGCAACTATCCACTTTTTGTTAAATAGCCCTCTTCGATTGGTTTCCATAGTTCAGAAAGATTATACAACAAAAAAGGCTCACGATACAATATGTATTTATACGTGAGCGTTGAAATAACAACATTTTGTGATTACCTGATCACTTGTATTTTGCCAGTATCGCCTTCTGTTTTTTCGTCAGCGCAGGTTCACTCCTGACGTAAGCTTCAAAAAGGTCTGGGCGCCTCTCTTTTGTAAGCGAAAGGGCCTGTTCCCAGCGCCAGAGATCTATTTCCCCGTGATTTCCCGAAAGCAGTATTTCAGGTACCGGATCACCGTCATATTCGCGCGGCTTGGAATAGTGCGGATACTCAAGCAGCCCTGAATATATGGATTCGTCGCTGACAGATTCCTCTCCTGCCAGCACACCGTCAATGAACCTAGCCACCGTGTCGATGAGCACCATTGCAGGCAGTTCTCCTCCTGTCAGCACGTAGTCACCGATCGAGACTTCACGCGCGCCGAGCCTGTCGAGAGCACGCTGATCCACGCCTTCATAGTGTCCGCACAGAATTGTGATCTCATCCCTGCCGGAGAGTTCTCTGGCCAGATCGCCGGACAGCATCTCACCTCGTGGAGACATGTAGATTACATCCCCGCCGAAGCCGCTTCCCTCGAACGCATCAAGAATCGGCTGCACCTGCATAACCATGCCCGCGCCTCCTCCGTATGGAGTATCGTCAACGCGGTTATGCCTGTCAGTCGTATAGTCCCTTATATCAGTGATATTCAGTTCGATGATTCCGTTATCGATTGCTCTTCCCAGCATGCTCATGCGAAGCGGCGCAAACATATCCGGGAAGATCGTGAGAATGTTTATCTTCATATCAGTCTGTAAACCCCGGGATGAGCTCCACCTCTATGATGCCGGCCTCTTCATCTATGCCTCTCATGAATGCGTCAACAGCAGGTATCAGAACACTCCTGCCGTCGGCAGTCACGACTTCGAGTATGCTCTGAGCAGTATTCTGTATAACATCTTTGAGCGTGCCGACTTCCCTGCCGTCAGTGATGTCGATGACCCTGCATCCGATGAGGTCACGCACATAGTGTTCTCCTTCAGGAAGCTCTTCGAGGTCAGAGGCATATATGCTTACCTCCATGCCTCTGATCTCTTCAGCGCGATTGCGGTCATCGACGCCCTCAAGCTTCACAACCGGCCGGTCCTTCTGATATCTCACCCTTTTTACAGCCGCGCTTATGGTTTTTCCTGCACGCTCAAGAAGGAGGACTTTGCCCTCCTTCAGATTGGTCGAATCCTGCGCATAGAGTGTGATCCTGACTTCGCCTTTGATCCCCACAGGGCTTCCGACTTTGCCTATTAAGACCGTCTCATTCGTATTATCAGTCTTCTTCAACTATCTCTACCGACACTCTGAGATTCTGCTTGATGGCCGCAGCCTTTACCACGGTCCTGATCGCCTTAGCTATTCTTCCCGACTTTCCGATAATCTTGCCGATATCTTCATCAGCTACCTTGAGCTTGACAATTATGTCTCTTCCGTCAGTCTCTTCGGTGACAAGGACCTCGTCCGGCTTAGTGACCAGCGCTTTCGCGATTACTTCTACCAGACTTCCCATGCCGAGCCTCCTTATTCGATAGCGCCGGACTTCTTGAGAAGTGCTCTTACTGTATCAGTCGGCTGAGCTCCGTTAGCGAGCCATCTCTTTGCAGCTTCGTTGTCAATGATGATCTCACTTGGATCCTTCAGTGGATCATAAGTTCCGATTTCCTCGATGAACTTTCCGTTTCTCGGTGTTCTTGAGTCAGCAACAACTACTCTGTAGAAAGGCTTCTTGTGAGCTCCCATTCTCTTAAGTCTGATTTTTACCATTTTTGTTCCTCCATTTATAAGTTTTTAATTAGTATCATTTATTATCACTAGAATCCGAGGTTGCGCATCATAGAGCGCGCTTTCTTCGAATCCGGATTTGCAATTACTTTTGTCAGCTTCTTCATCTCTTCGTACTTCTTGATGAGCTGATTTACTTCCTGAACGGTATGACCCGATCCTGCGGCAATGCGCTTTCTGCGCGATGCATTGAGCACATTCGGCTTTGCTCTTTCGAAAGGTGTCATGGATAGGATTATAGCCTCCCATTTTTTAAGCTCTGCCTTGCTCTGCTCAAAGTTGATCTCTTTCTTCTGTGCAGCCGAGATGCCCGGTATCATGTCGATAAGCTTTGAAAGTCCTCCGAGCTTATTGATCTGTCTCATCTGGCCGAGGAAGTCCTCAAGGTCAAACTTGTTGCGGCGGATCTTCTCCTCGAGCTTGCGCGACTCCTCCTCGTCGAAGGCGTTCTCAGCCTGCTCGATGAGAGACATGACGTCACCCATTCCGAGGATCCTGGACGCGATCCTGTCAGGGTGGAAAGGCTCAAGAGCATTGTACTTTTCGCCCGTACCCATGAACTTGATCGGCTTGCCGGTGACTGCTTTTACTGAGAGTGCAGCACCGCCTCTTGAGTCACCGTCCATCTTGGTCATGATAATGCCGTCGACTCCGAGAGCCTGGTTGAAACCATCGGCGATGTTGACAGCGTCCTGACCGGTGAGAGCGTCGACTACAAGAAGTATCTCGTGAGGTCTGACAGACCACTTCAGCACTTTGAGCTCGTCCATGAGCTGCTCGTCTATCTGAAGACGTCCGGCCGTATCAATTATAAGCACGTTGCAGCCACGCCTCTGTGCTTCCTTAATAGCTTCCGAAGCGATCTGCTCCGCATCATTGCAGTCCCTGTTGACATAGACCGGAGTGTTGACCGCCTTACCGACGATCTCAAGCTGATCTATAGCGGCGGGTCTGTAGATGTCGCAGGCGGCCAGCATCGGATGCTTGCCTGTCTGCTTGAGCCATGCCGCAAGCTTGCCCGCGGTCGTGGTCTTACCTGTTCCCTGAAGACCGACCAGCATGATGATCGTGAATCCGCTTGGCGAGAAGGTCAGCTTGCTTGCTGTGCCTCCCATCATTTCGACCAGTTCGTCCTTAACGATCTTGATTACCATCTGGTCAGGAGTAAGGCTCTTCAGAACTCCGGCTCCGAGCGCCTTCTCTTTTATAGTTGCAACAAATTCCTTAACTACCTTGAAGTTTACGTCAGCTTCGAGAAGAGCCATCTTGACGACACGCATAGCGTTGTCAAAGTCTTTCTCGGAGACTACTCCCTGGCCTTTAAGATCCTTGAATGCGCCCTGTAATTTTTCAGATAATCCTTCAAATGCCATTCGTTTTATCCCTATCCCGGCCTGTTCACGGCCGCCGGTTGAAAAATTATTCCGTGATCTGTTCGATAATCTTCTTTATCATTTCAGCATAGTGCTCTGCAATGCCTGCAGAATCGATGATACTGAACAGCTTTTGTGCCAGCAGTCTGTTTTCCCTGTAGGTGGCTACTAGCCCAAGCTTTTCCTCGTAGGACTCCAGAGCTTTCTCGGCCTTCCTGAGATTGTAGTGGACTGCCTGGCGTGTCTGCCCCAGCTCTTCGGCGATCTCTGAAAGAGAAAGATTGTCCTCATGATAGAGCGCCATTACTTCATTCTGGCTTTCATTGAGCAGGCTTCCATAGAAATCGTACAGCATGCTCGCATATTCTACTCTTTCGATGTTATCTTTCATCGCAGGTCCCCGTAAAAAATCAGCGGCATGACCGGTCCTGCCGGCCACACCGCCATATAATAACATTTCCTTTATCGCCTGTCAAACATTTTCTTTGACAGTTTGTTAATTTGTTATATTCGTATTTCCCGATACTTTCGTCATTGTTGCGTATCCCTCCGGCATGTATGCCCACATGATGAACGACTGAGCTCCGCTGCCGGATTTTGCATACCAGATCTCAAAGCCTGCCGGTACTGATATGCTGCTTGTATCAATATTTTTATAATAGTCTCTCACCTTGTCAGCAGTGCCGGTGCTCCATCCGCCTCCGCTGTTGCTTGTTACGGTTTTATACCAGTCGGAAGAACCCATGTTGTAAATCTGGCAGAAGCATTCTACCATTCTTCTTTTTGTCACATCGGTATCGTCTGCGTGGTCCATTCCAAGTATCTTACCGACTTTATCGGTTTTATGGTCACCGGTCCACCAGTTATCACTACCCAGAGCTATGGCATAGTAGTATATGACTTTAGCGATCTTAGTGCTGTTGTCTATTTTTGTTATCGCTGCCTGACCGGAGCTCTTCATTGTTACGCCCTGTTCGGCGCATGCTCCGGTATAGGTCTTACCGCCGGAGGTCACGCTGAACACACTCGTCTCCCCGGCATTTGAACCTACTCTTTTTGCAGAGTAAGAGACGTTATCACTGCTGCTCGCTTTCAGCATTACCGGCTCCCTCTTTGCAGGCGGCACTTCTACCGGTACCGGTTCTTCTTCTGCTGCTTTTTCTTCCGATTCCTCTTCATTTACCGCTTCAGCCCCGTTCTCTTCATCGTCCTCATCAATGTCTGCACTTTCATTTACTTCCTCAGCATCTTTTGCCGGTGCAGCATCATCTGCCTGTTCATCGGTTTCCTTAATCTCTTCCGTCACGGCACTTTCTTCTCCGGTTACTGCTTTTTCGTCCGTTTCGTTTGTCGCAAAAGCAGGCATCGCCAGCAGTATGACTAATAATGCTGTCAGTATGCACACCTTTGCTTTTTTATCTCTCCGGGTCTTATCTGATTGCCTTGTCATTCTTTGCTTTCCTCCTTTTGTTCATCCTGCCTGTTGCGGCGAAAACTGCCAGTGCTGCAGCTGAGGCAAATGTCATACCGGCATATATTAATATACTGTTTATGCTGTTATCGCCTGTATCCGGAGAGGTCCCGGGTTTACGGCCTTTGCTGTTTTCCCAGGCAACGACCACCGTCCCATCGAGAACATCTACCGTTTCGAAAGCTGTAGCAAGATCCTCCTCAGTATCCTTTTCATTGCTGCCTGAAGCCTTGTCGATTTTTGCTCCCTTATCTGCCATATCCTCGGAGAACACTTCGAATCTTGCAATATGGTCCGACGCCGTCTCTGTAATGCGATATTTTGCACCCTTCGGAAGCTGCTTTATAGTCACACTCGTGTCGTCCATGAGCTTAAGCGGAATCACCGCATTGCCTGACGGATCAGCGTTGAATGTCTTGCTGTCGTATCCTTCCACTGTATATGACTGCTCAGGATCCAGGCCCGTCAGTTCCACAGTAAACTCAAACTCTTTCGTCCGGTCTCCGAGACTGCCGGTAACATTTTTCTGCACCTTCAGATCCTGATAAACCTCTACTGTCTGCTCTTTGTTATTAACGTCCTTATGCTCCGCGACCAGTGTTTCCTTTTCTGTTTCTCCTGTTTTACTGACCAGATACAGCTCCTCGAAAGCAGTCATACTATGACCCTGTATTTCGTCATAACCAGCTGTCTTAAGAGTTACCTCGACTTGCCCGGAAGTGGTGTTTTCCGTAGATAGTTTTGAGCTCCCGTCAGACCCCTGCACTTTTTCTCCCGTTTCGGTATCTACAAGCCAGCCTCTGACTACATATTCCTGCCCCGGAATCAGGCCCTCATATCTTACAACGTCTACTGTCTCACTGTTGTTCTCCTGTATAGAAGCCGTTGTGCCTATTTGAGGGGTCTGTTCATTTTCGAACCTGATAACATTCGTCTTCAGTCTGCTGTCTGTTTTTGCCCCTTCGAGCGTTGTAACTACATCACCGTTACCATTAAGATAGATATGTCCATAGCAGATTCTGTCCGTCAGTTTGAATCCTTCAGGCGCGTCAGTTTCTTCGATGGTGAACCATCCCAGCGGAAGTACCCTCTTCCCGTTATCGTCCTTATAGAACAGGTTATTGTCGGGACGGCTTGACGAAACGGGATCATCGTTCTGCCAGTCGAATCCCGCCCAGTATGTGCCTTCGGGAGCTTCCTCCGGCGCATTCTTTTTCACAGTTCTGAACGTCCACTGATCTTTCGGTGAAGCTCCTGCTATCCCGGATTTTTCCGCAACGTCGTAGTACTTTACTGTAAAAGCGGCTCCGGTCAGCCCACTGTAGTCAACAGCCCCTAATGCATCTGTCTTGAATACGATGAACTCAGGTGCACCGTAAGCAGGAGGCTCCACAGATGTAAATGTCGCAGGAGCCGCCGAAGTATTTGACGAGGTGACCACTATGGTGTAAACCTTTGGATCGAGCTTATATCCCTTGCTTGCCGAAATCTCTTTAGCATAATAAGTTCCCGGGTTCATTTTGAGCGTATTGGCTTTTCCGTTCTCGCCTGTCGTAAGGACCGCGTTGCTTCCATTTGCGTCTGTGGCTGCAGCAGTACATGCAGCATTTGTATACAGCTGGTATCTCGCCCCGGATAAGCTGTACTGACTGTTGCCCGCAGCAGCGTAGGAAGCACCCGAAACGGCCACTGCTCCTATATATAAGGCCAGACTCAAAGCCAGGATAAGTGATAGTTTTTTTCGCATCTCGCAATCTCCTTTCGTGCTTGCCCGCCCATTGATCTCTGCGCGGGATGTCCCCATTCTACACGCAGAAAAACAACTGTCAACGCCTTGAAAACACTGGGATACAGCCATTTCCGGTTTTCGGTCGCCAATTGCAGGATACCATTCAGTTTATGTTGATTATCGTGCAAAAAGTTCCACGTGTAGTTTTCATCACAAATCTCCGGTACACAAAAAAAGACGGGATTTCTCCCGTCTCATAATCTGTGTTTCTGATTTATATGTCTGTTCGGGCAAGTATCTGCGCCGGTGTCTTACGCATGGTCGTAAAGACCGGAATGAGTCCTGCCATCAGGTTGAATACCAGAATTATCGCAAACGTTATGAGCCCGATTTGAGGTGTCAGCATGTACACGCTGTCGAAATAGTAGGTGAGATTCACAAGTTTCGCAAGAGCGAAATGCATCACCAGGATGCCCGGAATAGCCGTGATAAATGTGATCACAAGTATTTCTCCGATGAACATCTTGTAGATATCACCTTTCTTCAGTCCGATAGCCCTGAGGGTTCCGACTTCCTGTATTCTGGAAAGGAACGAGGATCTGAGCATCAGGTACATCTCTATAAGCGAGATGAGCATGATAATAGCCGCAACAATAAGAGCAGAGATCACCAGGTCTTTCTGAGAGTTTATATATTTATTCCTGTCGCGTATATCATTTACACTTGAAGGAACGCCTGACTCATCCAGAATCGCTTTCAGCAGCTTGACGTCAGGAGCGTACGCAGAAAAGTTCTTCTGCTTTCCGATATAGTACAGCCTTACCGTTTCAGAATTCACATAATATGTGTCATCATCTGCATAATTGCTGGTGTAATACCCAACGACGGTCAGCTTATGCCCCCCGATTTCCGGACCGATCTCTTTGCCTATTTTTACATCATCCTTATTGATCTCATTGATTATGACCTCATAAGCCCTTTCAGGCTTATGGCCATTTTCGATCTTTATATCACCCTTCGCGATATCAATATCCATGATAGTGCCGCTTGAAACCGCATCTACCTCTTCATTTTCATCCTCTGCATATCCAAAAGATATCTCGTCGCTTACATCGCTGGCATTTGACAAAATGTACATTGCCTGCCCCTGATCCACAAACAGGGATGGGGATTCAGTATCAGTAATCCCGACTATCGTGTAATCTTCCAGATTAGGCACTGTGATCCTGCGTCCTATGAAGTCTTCCATGGAATCAAGTCCGATCGTCTTGCCAAGATCTTCTTTTAAGAACTTGTCCAGAACAAGCTTGTCGATCGCAACATCATGAGAGTTCACAGGAACGGCGCCCAGCACCACCTGCTCCGGATCCAGCACGCTGGTAAGAACTACAGATACTGTAATGTCCTCCTGAGCAGGTTTTGTCTGCAGATAGTCATCAAGCGGAAGGGTAACGCTCTTCTTCGTCTCTCCCGGCAATACGTAAGCTACAGTCTCAAGACTATCAATTACATCAAGCAGGTCGGTTCTCCTTTCGGCATTCGGGATCGTTATATAATTCCCGTGAGTTGTTCTGTAATCTGCTGGTTTGACTTCGAGAAGACCGCGTACATTGCTTACAGCCAGAAACGCAAACATAGCCGCGAATACGAATCCAAGCAGGAGGATCTTTTTGATGCCTGTAAAGTCCGCTACCCTGTTCCATCCGTTTCTTAACACATCTGAAAAGCTGTATGCAGACGTATATTTTGCTTTAAAATCGTGCGGGAGACATGCAGCGTAATCGAAATCATGTTCTTCGAAGTAGCGTTCGTCCATTGCAGCATAGTGCTCATCAACAAGCTTAATGTTTGACTTATCGTCAACGACATTCAGTTTCCCTCCGGTGTCTATATACAGATTGTTATCTTTGATGACAGCTTTTATGACCGCCGGACGTTCCGAATCACTATATATATCAACACTTACCTCGTCCTGCCTGAACACTTTGTGTACAGCCAGATCCTTAAGGTAAATCTTACCTTCCTGCTGATAATCAAGGGACCTGGTCGGATCGTTGTCGTAAGTATTTACGATCTTTCCGTCTTTTATCTCTGCAACAGAATCAGAATAAAAATGTGCGAGGTTGCGTTCATGAGTGACGAGTATGACAAGCCTTTCTTTGGAAAAGGCTTTGATCAGATTCATGATTTCCAGAGTATTCGCGCTGTCGAGATTTCCGGTTGGTTCATCAGCGATGATGATTTTCGGGTTTTTTACTATCGCCCGCGCAATGGCTACTCTCTGCCGCTGTCCGCCGGAAAGAGATCCCGCCTTCTTGTTCCTGTACTGATCGATGCCGACCTTTTCAAGGCAATATCTTACTCGGTTCGTGACTGTTTTTTTGTCCGTTATACCGGTCATCCGCAGAGCTATGGCAACATTTTCAAATACCGTCTTGTCGTCAAGCAGATTGAAGTTCTGAAATATATAGCCAATCTCTGCATTCCTGATATTATCTATTTCGTTTGAGGACACTCTGGTGATCTGCTGATCATCAATGGAAATAGTTCCGCTGTCTATGGTATCAAGCCCGCCTATTGCATTCAGCAGAGTCGTTTTACCGCAGCCCGAAGGGCCAAGCAGGCAGACTATTCCCTTATCGGGGAGCAGCATGGATGTATCATTGATAACGTGGATCTGATTGGCCTTGCCTTTATAGTAATATTTGTTGACCTTATCAATCTTTATCATACGCTACACCCCCTCTCTGAATGCCTTCATCGCACTCTTTGTGAAGATGTTCCTTGCATATATATTAGCGATCAGCAGCGACATTAAAATCAGCGCAATGCCGAGTATCGCATAATCTGCAGGAGTGAGATAGTAGAGCATTTTCATTATTCCGTCCAGTTTCTGTCCGGTCAGATTCTGTAATATGCCCTTATTGGCTAATACTGCAAATATCACATCTATGCCGTAGGCCAGAACCATGACGAACACGAGCTCCACCCTGAGTATGTTATCTATATTTTTCTTATCAGCACCGAGCATCCTGAGTATCGCGTAATATGAATTACGGGAGCGCATAATCTGTCTTATTACGGCATACGCTACAACAAAGAGGATTATGAATTCCAGCGCCAGCCGTCCATAGGTCATGAAATCGATCACCTCTCCGATCTCACCCGCTGAATTGGACAGTGTCTCTTTGATTGCAAGCGCAGTAAAGCCGTTATCATTCAGAGCCTGCTTTGTGTCATCTGACTTCTGCTCATTTTCCATGAACACACTTATCTGATAGCAGCCTTTGTCAAAAAGCTTCGCAAAGTCATTAACACTGACAATTACGCAGTTATAATAATTGTCAAACTCATCCTTAGGTATGCCTACAAGTTTATAACAATTGTCTTTTGTAAGTATCTTGTCTACTTTATAATTGCCTTTTGATTCGAAGAAACGGTTCTTTACAGCCAGGCTGAAATCTTTTCCTTCAGCCTCCTCATCCTTATAGTAGTACTCCTGATCTTCGAACAGGTATACGCTTCCATCAGGTACACTTTCGGAGGAATACACTGAGTTTCCGCTCTCATTAATGACCTTTATGCCTTCAAAATCCAGTTCCGCCACCGATTCTGATGCCATCATTGATACGAGAAGCTCGTTGGAAACCCTGTCGCTGGTATAAATATTTGAGTAGCCGTAAGGTGCAAACAACGGGTCCTCATCAATATCATCATCTACGATTATGCCTGCGATCCTTAAAGGTTCTGAAAAAGTAAAGACTTTCTGCTGATCCAGATCAGTGAGCACTATGTTCTTTCCAATATAATCCTCTCCGTTACCGATAATATTGATATATGCATCAGAAGAGGCATCGACCCTTATCAAGATCTCATAATCATTCCCAGGCATATGGCCATATGTCAGCGCACTCTTTTCTGCCTGTTCAAGCGGAACGATCACACCTTCAACAAAGAAATCCCCCAGGCTCATGCTTACAAGCCTGTCTATGGCAAGGTCATTTTTGGCTATGGCCCGGACATTAGGTGTATTCCGGATCGCAGAGAAGTCAGCATCTGTAAAGATGCTTTCATCCGCCTTTTTCACTATAAGCCTGTCTGCCCTTGTATTAGTGAAGTAATAATTAGTTCCAAGCATGTCACTTTCGTACATGCTATTTTTTGTAGTTGCGTACTGGCTAAGTATAGCTGTTGATACAAATAAGTAGACAAGGAGGAGGAGTATGAATTTAGTCGGAATGTTAAAAGCGTTTCTTACACCCAGCCTTGCTTCTGAAGATGCTCTCATCTTTCCGGATTCCGGATCCTCAGAATAATGAAATTCCGTCTCAGCAGGTGCCGGTTCAGATTTTTCTTTTTCCCCGAATGCATTCCTAAGATTCTCGTATAACTGATCTATGTTTTGCTGCTCCTCATTACCGGATGAAAAATGAGTGACTCTTCTGTCCTCTATGATGCTGCCATCATGCATGGTAAGTTTCCGGGTCACATATGGCTCAGCCTGCTCATAGGTATGTGTAACAATAACTACAAGCTTGTCTTTAGATACTTCAGCAAGGAGTTCCATTACTGAACAGGCAGATTCGCTGTCGAGATTTCCTGTTGGTTCATCAGCCACGATTATCGGCGCATTTTTTGCCAGGGCTCTTGCAATGGATACCCTCTGCTTTTGTCCGCCTGAAAGCTTGGATGCTTTAGTGTTACTGTACTCTGTCAGTCCTACCATCTCTATCAGCATGTCAGCGCGGCTCTTACACTCGTCTTTCTTTTTTCCGTTCAGAAGCATTACAGCCTCTATATTCTGATAGACAGTGTAACTGTTTATCAGGTTATAGTCCTGAAAAATGTTTCCTATGTAAGTCTTCCGGTAGTTTTCATATTCTTCAGTCCCATAAGCGGTCGTATCCTCTCCGCAAACGAACATCTCGCCCTCTTCATATGTGTCGAGACCGCTGATCACGTTCAGCAGGGTGGACTTGCCGCTTCCGCTTTCGCCTGTTATCACTACAAATTCACCTATGTCAAGGTCAAGATCGACACGCGAAAAGCCCATGCTTATGGAATCATCCCCGGCATAGTATTTCGAAACATTTCTTAATTCAATCGTGTGATACAACTTGCATCCTCCTTGTTATGGTCCCGGTTAAGACCACATTCCAAAATATTATATCATTCAGTTCAGCAAGCGTATGGATAAATATAAAAAAATACAAACTTTAACCACAGAAGAGAGGTGCTGAATAAGCACCTCTCTTCTTAATTTGTTTTATTCATCTGCTAAAGGATCTATGCTTCCTTCTTAGCTGTAAAGTGAACGATTGCGTGAACAAGTGCAACTGCTCCGAGGATACCTGCTGCTACCCATGCTGCGCTGCCGGCTGTTGAGCCTGCGATATCCGAGAAGTATGTGCCCGCATTTGTTCCGTAAGCTGCACCGAATGCACCTGCTGCAGCTGCAAGGAGTGCGGCGACTCCTGCGCCCTTGTTCTTCTTCAGGAATGAAAGGATAGCTGCGAGAACTGCAAGGGCACCTGCTCCGAGCAGAGCGCCTGTGCCGACTGCTCTTGCCGTGATCTCTTTCGTGATCAGGACTCCGTCCTCAGCCTGATAGCCTCTTCCGACATCAACTGCTGCAAGGCCCTCATCGAGGTCGAGATGTTCATCGCCATTGTCGAAGTCGTTGTCTCCTTTGAGTCTGTCAAGAATGCTCTCAAGTTCAAGGTCAGCCTCAGTTTCGGTGAGTGTTGCGAGTCCGTCTCTTACCTGCTGCTCTCCGTCTTCGTACTGAGCAAGCTGAGCCTTACCGTCTGCCAGTGTCTGGCGGCCATCTTCAAGTGCCTGACGGCCATCTGCAAGCTGTTTTCTGGCATCTGCCAGTTTACCAGGAGCTGCTGCATAATCAGCCTTGCCCTGTGCAAGCTGCTTTTCTCCATTAGCAAGCTGTTTGTTTGCATCGGCTTTTACCTTGGCAAGTACTTTCTGTGCTCTAGGAATTATATCTTTTGCAATGTGTGTAATATCCTTATCAAATGCTTCGAAGTCCTCATCTCTGAGCTTATTCTTATGAACGCCCGTATATTTCTTCAGTTCCTTTATGAGGCCTTTATCGTATTTCTTAAGAGCCGCTTTGATCGTAGAGTTGGAAAGCATCTGATCGAATGCATATGGAATACCGACCTTTGTGCTTGCGAGATCCGGATCGCCCTTGCCGTCCTTACCGGCAGCAAGCTTCTCGTATCCATTCATCCATGCCTTGAATGTGTTTTTGCTTGATTGAACAACCGGCAGTTTCTTGTTCAGAGCATCTGCAGTCTGTTCAAGACCAATCTTGAGTTTGCTTACATATGCATAGAACACCTGATTGCTCTCGTCCATTCCGACAACTGCTCCGGTCTGCGGATTCATGATCGCATTGTTTGCGATTACCTGCATGAGGCCATAGAGTGCTTTGATATCAGCATTGCTCTCAGAAGCAGCTTCAAACTTTTCGCCGTACTTGCTGATTACATCCTTGAGCATGCCCTGAGCGCCTTCTCTGCCTGCTACAGCCTGGTTCAGCAGTACAAGGTTGGTGTTAAGAGTATTAAGGTTTTCATTAAGAGCGTCCTTCTGTGCTTCAACAGCTGCCTTCTTCTGCTCAAACTCAGCCTTCTGTACCTTAAGGCCGTCGATTTTTTCCTGAATAGCAGCCTTTTGTTCTTCGGTGGTAGCATCTTCCAAGGCTGCTTCATACTGTGTAATTCCGCCGTTGACCGTATTGATACCGCCGTTGATGTCGCCTAAAAGGCCATCACATTTTTCAATACCACCCTCAACATTAGCCTTTAAACCGCTGACAATGGTTATTCCTGTCTTCAGCTCGCTGAGGTTGCACTCATTGAACGCTTTCGCTTTTGTTATATTGCCATCTTCGTCCACAGCCTGCGGAACGCCGTCAGTCTTTGTAGCAAGCCTTGGATCAAGCATTCCGCCGATAGTTTCTGAATACTGATTTGCCATCTTTATCAGTGCCTTGATCTGAGTCTCAGCATCATCAAAGGCATCGTATGCCTTTTTCATTGCGTCATTGAATTTAGCATATGACTTTGCGTTCTGAGCTCCATTAACAATGCCGCTTGTTCCTGTAAGGCCCTCAATAAGCTTTACATCATCTTTGCTTCCGACCAGTGTCTTGGTAATAACACCGCGAGCCTGCTTAAGACCAGGGCTGTCGTTTGTTTTCTTACCTGCTGCCATCTGCTGGATGACAGAATCGGATACTGTGTGGCTGAAAGCATCATGCCAGTAAACGTCATGCTGACTTGTCTCGGAAGCGCCGTGCTTCTTTACGGTACTAAGACCGTCGATCAGTTTGAGTAATTTTTTACGGCTTTCATAGCCTTCTGCAATTTTTTTCTTACCGGCTGCGAGTTTGGCCGGTGCTTCCTTATAGCTCTTAAGGCCTTCTGCATACTGCGCCTCACCGTCAGCAAGTGTCTGTTCGCCTTCAGCAAGAGCTACTTCGCCATCAGCTACCTGTTCTTTACCATCAAGGTATGCCTGCTCGTTTTCCTTGAGCTGGTTAAGCCCGTCTTCGAGCTTATTCATGTTAGCTGTGGACTCTTCGCCTGCCTTCTCCCAATAATCCTTGCAAGCAAGCACGTCATTCAGGTTTACAGCACTGCCATAAAAGCCGAATAACGCCGCTGCTATGAGAAGAATGCTTAATCCTTTTTTCATAGTAATTCCCTCTCTACAACAAGTGTTTTTGTTAGTTTTCCAACATTGGACGCAACAAAAAGTCGCAATCCATTATTGCTGAAACTATTTTACCATTTTCAGTATCCAAAACATATTGATTGTTTTGTTTTTGACATCAGTTTGATTGTATTAATTTGCGTACAATGTGTCCTGATCCAGATTAGGAAATTAAAAGAAAAAAAGGATTTCCTGATCATCTGCGGCAATGCCGGAGTGCAGAAAGCCCATCTATACCTGAGTCATTTTCAAAAAATAAAAAAAGCGGCGACGTCCTAATTTCCCAGAGGGTCACCCCCCAAGTATCATCGGCGCTAAGGAGCTTAACTACTGTGTTCGGGATGGG
>JBGUVT010000063.1:0-20764 GCA_045220485.1 Anaerovoracaceae bacterium
GTAGAAGTTTGGACCGTGTCTCAGTTCCAATGTGGCCGATCACCCTCTCAGGTCGGCTACTGATCGTCACCTTGGTGAGCCGTTACCTCACCAACTAGTTAATCAGACGCAGGCCCATCCTTAGCCGATAAATCTTTGGCTGTCTCCACATGTGTGAAAACAGCATTATGAGGTTTTAATCATCGTTTCCAATGGCTATCCCTCTGCTAAGGGCAGGTTGCCTACGCGTTACTCACCCGTCCGCCGCTTTCCTCAGTTTCACTTTGACGAATCTCCGTTCAACTGATTCTCGCTCGACTTGCATGTATTAGGCACGCCGCCAGCGTTCATCCTGAGCCAGGATCAAACTCTTAATAAAATGTTTATTACTCACATCTTCCGATGCTTGTATTCCGTAACTCGGATGACGCATTATGCGTCATTATTGTGCTTTGAATTTTCGAGGACTAACAAGTTTTGCTTGTTTGTCTTTTCTTTCAAAGTCTTTCATTTTCAGGACTTTCGCCCTGTTAATTCAAGACCTGTTCTGCACTATGAAGTTTTCAAGGTTCCGCTGTGCTTTTCAGCGACAGCTTTATTAGTATACACAGCTCAGCTATTTGTGTCAAGAACTTTTTAGGAATTTTTTAAATTCTTTTTAAATTCTTTTTTGAGCTGCAGCAGCACATGGCTGCTCATTTGCCTAAAAAATCAGGGCTTGTTTTTTGCCCTGTTTTTAAGCACTCGTATATACTACTCTTTTAAAATAAATAGTCAATACCTTTTTTGCTATTTTTTAAAAAGTTTTTTCGAACCGTCGCACGTGTCCGTGATCCGTTTCTATTCTGTCAATTCACGCTCGGCTTCACGCTCCTGGCGGGTTATAGCCGCACTCATCATGATATCCTGTTCAGCTGCCATATCGGCTTTGATTTTTGCGATGCGCCTCTGTGCATTCTTCTGCTCGCGTATTCCCTCTTTTGCCTTGGCAAGCGCGCGCTTCTCATCCTCCTGAGCTTCCATAAGCTTTTCTTCGTTGCCTGTGACAAAGCTCGGTCTGGAATATTCGATACTGAATGACTGCCAGAATCTTCTCAGTCCAAGGATGATCATGCAGATCCCTATGAGCAGAGTCTGACTGAGTCTTAGAGTTGAGTTGTTGAAGAACAAGTATCCGCCGGCGATAAGCATAAGTGTACAAAGCGTTACACCTATCCTCTGACCCGAGTCAGACTCCATGATATCGAGCCATTCAGCCCTGAATGCCAGCACGCCCTCGACGAGCATCCATACGGCAAACAGTATCTGAGCACTGTTATCATCGGTTACCTGACCGGATAAAACCACTATGCCGACTATGAGCATCAGAAATCCGTCCTTTGTAAAACCGACGCCTGTCTCGGAGACATCAAAATCAGCACGTCTTCCTATAAGTATTTCAATTGCGCCGAGCAGTATGAATATGATGCCAATTATAAATGCGACCGACAGAAAGGCCGCGCTGGCGTTAGCCACGCAGAATATTCCTACGCCAGTCATCGCGACGCTCGCGATCATCATCAGTGTTCTCATTGCACCCTCCTTCAAAATCGGTATATATACTATCATGCCACGCGCTGCGTTTCAAGGATGCGCAAATCAAAAGGTGCCGGCAGGGGTTCCCGCCGGCACCTTTGAAACCTTATTCAGGATAAATTACAGGCTGTAACCTGCGTGGAATGCTTTCTTGTTGAGGTCGATGAACTTAGCTTTAACATTAGCCTCGATCTCAGCATCCCAGTCGATCTCATCGAGCCCCATTGCTTTAACGAGAGCGCCGAGAAGAACGATGTTCATAGCCTTAGGGTTGCCCAGCTCTGTAGCTACATCAGCAGCCTTGAAGGACAGTACTTCGCACTTCTCCTTGAGGTGGTCGATGATGCCTTCCGGGTACTCAGCTGCGCCAAGGTTTACCGGTACAGGCTGTATGCGGTAATCATTGATGACCATCTTGCCGCCGATCTTGAGGTGGTCGAGCCATCTGAGGGCTTCCATCTCTTCGAAAGCAACGATAACATCTGCCGATCCCTTGCCTACGATAGGGCTGTATACCTTATCGCCATATCTTACCTGTGTGGATACGGAGCCGCCTCTCTGCGACATTCCGTGGATCTCACTCATCTTTACGTCATAGCCTGCCTTAATGAGACCGCTCGTAAGGATCTTGCTTGCCAGGATAGTTCCCTGTCCGCCTACTCCTACCAGGAGGATATTCTTAACTTCACTCATTATCTTGTCACCTCCTCAATAGCCTTGAATGGGCAAACCTGCTTGCAGACTGTGCATCCGTTGCAGCTTGTCTTGTCGATGACTACCTTTTCCTTTGTATTGATCAGAGCCGGGCATCCGGTCTTTACACACATCTTGCAGTTTTTGCACTTATCCTGATCGATCACGCACTGTGTCTTGTGCAGTGTCGGGAACTCGTCGATATCCTGCTTGCTGAACTTCTTGAGTACGCACGGCCATCTTGTGATGAGAACGCATGGCTCGTCTTTCGGCAGCAGCTCGTCGAGAGCGGCATTGACTTCATCGAGGTGGTTCGGATTGACAGTGATAATGTTCTCTGCCTTTACTCCGATAGCCTTACAGAGTGCCGGAATGTCTACCTCAGGAGCTTCCTTGCCCATCAGAGTGTAGCCTGTTCCCGGGTTCTGCTGGTGACCTGTCATTCCTGTTATACGGTTGTCGAGTATGATTGACAGATTGTGTCCGCTGTTGTAAACAGCATCCATCAGCGAGTTTACGCCTGTGTGGAAGAATGTGGAGTCTCCGATTACCGAAACTACCTTTGTATCCTTGCCTGCATCCTTGAGAGCGATCGATGCGCCGTGGCCCTGCGAGATTGAAGCGCCCATGCAGATAGTGGTGTGTACTGCATTGAGCGGAGGTGCCATGCCGAGTGTATAGCATCCGATATCTCCTGTGATCATGATGCCTTTTCTCTTTGAAAGTGCATAGAACAGTCCTCTGTGAGGGCAGCCTGCGCAGAGTGCCGGAGGTCTGACTACAGTCTTCATATCTGTAGTGTAAGTCTCAGGCTCTACTCCGAGGAATGCCTTTCTTACGATGTCTGTATTGAGTTCATCGAACTTAGGAATCACATCCTTGCCTGTGCACTCGATACCGAGGGTCTTTACGAACTCTTCGATATACGGATCCATTTCTTCAACGATGTAAACCTTGTCTACCTTGCTGCAGAAATCCCTGATCAGCTTGTCAGGCATAGGGAAAGTGAGACCGAGTTTCAGATAGGAAGCGTTCTCACCGAATGTTTCCTTCGCATACTGATATGCGATACCCGATGTGATAACTCCGATCTTTGTATCGAACATCTCGACTCTGTTAAACTCACAGTCATTGGCAAATTCTCTTGCTGCTGCGATCCTGTCTTCGAGTGTTGCTCTCAGAACCTTAGCATTAGCAGGAGCAGTTACATACTTCTTGATCTTTGGCTCATAATCAGGCACTGCGGCTTCTTCTCTGTCACCGAGTTCAACAAGGCCCTTGGAGTGGCATGTTCTGGTGGTAACATGGAAGAGTACCGGCATGTCAAATCTCTCTGAAAGCGCGAACGCCTTCTTCATGAAGTCCTTTGACTCCTGGCTGTCGGACGGCTCGAGCATGAGCAGTCTTGCTGCCTTTGCCTGGTTTCTGTTGTCCTGCTCGTTCTGCGAGCTGTGCTGACCCGGATCGTCTGCTACTACCATTACGAATCCGCCGGTAACACCGGTGTATGCGAATGTGTAGATAGGGTCTGCCGCTACGTTCATTCCTACGTGCTTCATTGCACAGAATGATCTCACACCTGCGATGGAAGCTCCGATCGCTGCCTCTGTGGCTACCTTCTCATTAGGTGCCCACTCGGAGTAGCACTCTGCTCCATACTGAGGCATGTTTTCGAGGATCTCGGTGCTTGGTGTCCCCGGATATGCCGAAGCGAATCTCGCGCCGCCTTCCCATGCTCCGCGAGCAGTTGCTTCGTTACCGGACATGATAACTTTCATAAAGCATTTCCTCCCTTTTACATAATGCAGGTATCGCCTCAGCGGCGATACCGTTATTGATTGTCTAATGCCCTTACGCCATCATTAGCTTCTATATTATATATAGAAGAAAAACAATACTTTGCCGCAATAATTATACAGCGGTTAAACTGTTCTTTCAATCTTGCGCTTTGCATAAAAAAGAAGCAAGAGCCGCCGCCCCTGCTTCTTATTGTTTTCTATTTGGACTGATAGTCGACACACTGCTGGCGATCCAGAAAGAAATGTATTCCAGGCGAAGAGTCCTTCCACCGGTCCGTCTGGAAACCGTTCGCAGGCTCCAGCCACTTGCCTACTTCATAGTAGAAATCCGGATCTACAGTCGACTGTGCCCAGGTGTAATTCTCCGTCTCGTCAATGTTGGTGATTTTAAGAACCTTTACTTTGGATACCCGTCCGGTCTCCATGGTTGCCATACAGCGATGGGCATCTCTCGGTACCAGCATCATTACTACACGCAGATCCGTACAGCACTTCCACGCAATGAAAGCCTCTCCTTCTTCCGGGCAGCGCATCTTATACCATTTGGTATCGTCATCTGTGATAACCTTGTCCTGATTCAGAGCGTCCTCGAGCACTGAAGAATAGATATTGGCTCCCCTAAGGTCTATACCCGTCATGTCCTGGAACCTGAAGCTGCACCCGCGCGCCTTGCAGCCGCAGAGCTTCATACCCGTGAGGTCATTATTATAGAAGGCAACATTATCCATCTCAGAACCGCTGAAATCCGTCCCATGCAGATTGCATCCGTCAAATGTGGCCCGCCTGAAATCTATACCCTTAAGGTCCCGTCCGGCCAGGTCGATCCCTTTTATGATGCAATGGCGCATGTCGGGCATGGCGCCGGCCGCAGCGCCACGCATCCTGTCAAGCTCTGCATCAAAAGCCTCAGGCGACTCAAGGCGCCGCTTATCGCTTTCAGGGATTGGTCTGTAAGCTTCATTCTCTTTTACAAAATCCATTTCACTGGAAGTAAAATTCATCCCTCGTTCCCTTTCTCTTCTTATGACGGTTACATAAGGATTATACTCCTCATTGTAATGAAAAACACGGCCTGCAGGGATATTGCGGAGCCGTGTTGATTTTCTGATTGGCTGAATCCCGTATATGACTGCTATTCAGCAGCTGCACGGTTTATATTTGCCGATTCAGGCACTCTGTAGCTGCTCTGACGTCCTCTTAAGAAGACGAGTGTTCCGAGAAGCAGTACAACTCCTACGATCAGCGGAATGACCGGGCTGCTTGTGAAGCCTGCTATCACATAGGATATTGCAGATACTACAGCAACTGTAGTTGCGTATGGGAGCTGTGTCGACACGTGTGATACGTGGTTGCAGTTTGCTCCTGCGGATGCCATGATCGTTGTATCCGAGATCGGTGAGCAGTGGTCGCCGTATACAGCACCTGCCATGCAGGCTGCGATAATCGGTGTTGACAGTTCAGGATGCGAATTTGTGATCGCAAGTCCAAGTGGGATAAGGATACCGAAAGTTCCCCATGATGTACCGGACGCGAATGCCAGTACACATGCGATCAGGAAGAGTGCCGCAGGGATGACGCCTACTGCAGCTCCGCTCATACCCTCTACAAGTCCGCTTACATAGTCTGCAAGACCAAGGCTGTCTGTCATTGCCTTGAGCGACCATGCGAGTGTAAGTACCAGGATAGGCGGTACCATGGCCTGCATGCCCGTAGGTATGCAGCTCATGCACTCACTGAAGCTGATAGTCCTTCTGCATGTGTAATAAATGATTATGATGACCAGTGCAACGAGAGCGCCCATTGACAGTCCTACAGAAGCATCGGAATCAGAGAAAGCGGTAACAAATCCCGCTCCGCTAAAGAATCCGCCTGTATAGACCATTCCAAGCACGCAGCTTACTACGAGTACTACAACAGGGAATACGAGGTCGAGCACGATACCCTTGTCGCTTCCTGCATCAGCAGCGTCAGCGGTAGCAGCATTAGCATCTTCGATAGTAAAAAGATCTCCATTTTCGATTGCGTTTCTTTCGTACTGAGACATGTTTGCATAATCGAACTTCATGAAGATCAGAGCAAACATCATCACAATTGTAAAGAGTGCGTAGAAGTTGTAAGGTATGCATCTTATGAAGAGTGAGATGCCCTCTCCTTCGCCGGCAAAGCTCGATACTGCAGCAGCCCAGGAAGAAACAGGAGCGATGATGCAGACAGGAGCAGCAGTCGCGTCGATAATGTAAGCAAGCTTAGCTCTTGAAACCTTGAACTCGTCTGTTACAGGCTTCATGACGCTGCCGACTGTAAGGCAGTTGAAATAATCATCTACGAAGATAACGATACCGAGAAGAACCGTGGCGATCTCTGCTGCCACACGGGTTCTTACGCGTCTCAGTGCCCAGGCTCCGAACGCCTTGGAACCTCCTGAGAGATTCATCAAAGCTACTATGATTCCGAGGATGACCAGGAAGATAAGGATTCCTACGTTCCATCCGTCTGAAAGGGAAGCGATGAGTCCGTCCTGAAGAACGTGATTTACTATGCCGTCAAAGTCAGCTCCTGCGAAAAGTACTGCGCCTACGACTACGCCCAGGAAGAGCGAGCTGTAAACCTCTTTTGTGATCAGAGCCAGAACGATGGCTATGAGTGGCGGCAGAACCGCCCATGCGGTTGCATAAAGAGCAGGTGTGTCCATATATAATACCTCCATATAATGAAAAAGATCCATGAATAACGCTTGAGACGAAACTGCCATGGATCAGGTAACTTGCATATTTATTTACCGCCTACCATGATAGCGCTCCACTTTCGTGACAGTCCGGCGCATCTTATTGCACCGTCCCAGCATGCCGGTTTGGGATTCCGGAAAGCTTCGGCGGATCATCCTTTCACGGCCGCGCTCCCCCGCGCGTATTTGACCGTTACTCTTAATCTCCGCGACCTCTATCGGGTCAGGTGTTATTCACTTGTCGATGTTGTTCATAATAAGGATTTGTGTGTTAATTGTCAACGTTTTTTGTGGTTTTATACAAAAACAACAGAAGCTCCGGCGTTTTCCGGAGCTTGTGCGAAGGGCATGCCCTTAAAGGAGAATGTATGAAAGAGGAGGTACTATATGAATTCTATGTTATTCGTTGTGATCTTTTTGCTGTTTCTGTTGATTTGATCACTTTTTGTTTTCTGCTTTGTTCTTTCTGTTTTGTAACTAAAGAATAACATGCGTACCGTCATTAAAACCGTCACCTTAATATATTAATGTGACATTTTTAAAAAAATTTTTTGACGTCTGGCATAAAAAAACAGGCTGACAGCATTTATGCCGTCAGCCGAAAGCCATTATATCTATTCTGAGGCCGAACCAAGTGCGCGTATCACCCTGGCCGCTATAGGAGCTGCCGTTTCGGCTCCGAAGCCGCCGTCCTTAACCCATACTACGAAAGCGTAAGGCGCATCTTCATCATCCGTGAAACCGACAAACCACGCATCCGGATTCCAGGAGCCGACTTCTGCGGTTCCGGACTTGGCGTACATATCCATTCCTTCGAAGTTCCATTCTCCGTAGTTCTCAACTACATTATTCTTCATCATGTCCTTGAGTTCCGCCGCTGTATCGCTGTCAAGGTATCTGCCGAGGCTCCTGCCGCCGGTCAGCTCCTTTATAAAGGTGGCGCTCTTTATGAGAGTCGGCTGCACCGGCTCCCCTCCGTTTGCAATTGCGCCCATATATACCATCATCGCGCATGGATTCACAAGGTCATCAGCCTGACCGATTCCTGCCCAGCTAAGCTTGACATCATCATCCTTAGGGAAGTCGAATGACCCAGCCGCGGTTTCAATGCCGTCGATAGGAACAGGCTCAGTGAGTCCGGCCTTCTCGGCATACTTTGCCATGGTCTTCGCTCCGACCTGGCGTGTCAGGGCACCGAAAGCCCCGTTGCATGATTGCGCGAGAGCATCCCTGAAGTTTACCTCACCGTGTTCAGTCACATCGGTCAGCTTGGAGTTTTCGCCGTCTCCTACCTGATTGACTCCGTCACATTCAAAGGTGAACGAATCGCGGTCAGGCATATTATCGATAACAGCAGCAGCTGTGACAAGTTTGAATGTGGAACCCGGCGTTAGCAGTCCGTCGAGGAAATTGTTGAAAAAGTATGAGCTTTCCTCATCTGCATCAGCCTCAGGCTCATATGCAGGGTCAAATGTAGGGGTGCTCACCATGCAGACGATCTCACCGGTCTTCCAGTTATATACTCCGACCGCACCTGTCCTTCCGGCCAGAGCTTCATACGCAGTGCGGTTTGCGTTCGCATCTATAGTGAGAGCGATCCGCTTACCGTTTGCCGTTGTGTCATACGTACCATTCAGTATGTCATATCCTATGAGCTGGCTCTTAAATACGGATATGGCTCCGTCTGATATATTGCCCTGCGGATCGCCCACAGCATGGACTGTAGCGACTCTTGTCTCGTAACCTCCAAGATATTCAAAGCCGTCAGGCGTGCACGTGAGGAGTTCCTCTCCGTAGCGGTCCGTTATTGTGCCACGGTTTATCATGCCGTCTGTATATATCTGCGTATTGCCGTAAAACGTTGCCCATTTGCCTCCGAACTTCACGAATCTGTATCCGAAAAGCCCGACTCCGGCAATAAGTATTGTCACCAGCAGGAGGCATATCCATGCTCTTCTCTCTTGTTTGCGCATGGTCAATCCTCCTTTCTCACCGCAAGGCTCGCGTTACGCCGCATGTCTGCGGCCTTAAAATACGCAAGCATCGCCCATGACGTCATCAGACTCGTGCCTCCGGTAGAAACAAACGGGAAGGTTACTCCCGTCAGCGGGAAGAGGTCTATAGCGCCAAATACGTTGAGCATTGTCTGCACAAGAAACATCGTTGCTGCGCTGCATGCGAGTATTGTGTATATAGTGGATCTTCCTGCCACGATATGCATTACAGCAAATACGGAAAGTGTAGCGATGCAAAGCACTGCTAGGACCGCTATGACAAATCCCCATTCTTCCATTACAAAACCGAACACGAGGTCAGTATTGGACGCTCCGACATATTTGAGTGAGCCGTTGCCCGCGCCAAGGCCAAGCAGTCCGCCTCCTGCGCCGAATGACATGGTGCGTGTCTGCTGGTATCCCAGATCATCCATGAACTCAGCTTCCCAGACGTGTCCCCAGGCATCGAATCTTGACGCTATGTACGGTTTGAACTTGAGAACGATAAGTCCCATCGCTCCGGCGCCAACGCCCGTCAGAATAAAGCGCGAGAAGTCGCCGCTCCTCAGGAACGAAACGACCAGGTAAGTTGCAAAGAATATCAGAGCTGTTCCGAAGTCACTCATCAGTGCCAGGCAGGCCAGGCAGAAGAGCGAGAACGCAGCGTAAACAATAGTGTTTCTCTTCTCGTAAAGCTCCTCAAGCGTACCGGCGCCTATGAGGATGAACGCCAGCTTGACCAGTTCTGACGGCTGTATCGAGCCGCTCTCTCCTATCTTGATCCAGTTTGTAGCTCCGTATTTGGCTGTACCGAATATAAGGTTGATTATGAGAGCAATCACCGACAGTCCTATCAGAACAGGTTTTATCTTGCGCAGTCTGGTTATGTCGCGCATGTACACGCACATGAATATCATCAGGGCAAGACCCAGCAGGATCGCTATGAGCTCCTTAAGTACAGAGCCCGGATCCGATGACGCTGTTACCGCAAGATTTATCGTTGAAAGGAAGAAGGCTATCATTTCCATCTCGAAGCCGCGTCTTCCCATCGCGTTAAAGATCATGACATACGCCCACATAACGGCAGAAAGGATCACGATACTTAACAGCGCAGATGCAGTTATCTGTGTACCCATGCTTAGTATCAGTTGCACTATTGTCATCATCTGGAACGCCGTGATTGCAATAAGGATTTTCCATGGAGCGACCGGTTCCCTGTCGAGGCGGCGCATATATCTGTTATTACGCGTCTCTTCTACACTAGGCGGAGTGATGGTGGCTCTGGTACCGCCCATCTCTATAATATCGCCCGGATTAATGACGTAGCGCTTCTCCGGATCAAGACTGAATCCATTCACCTTGGTACCACTGCTGGATCCCAGATCCTTTATCATCCATTTATCTTCAGAACGCCGCACCAGAAGCGCGTGGTTATTTGAAATAGTCCTGAGCGGAATCCTGATATCGGTCGATTTGGATCTTCCTATCACATTCTCCCAGTGAGTAATAGGATAGCCGCCTCCATCCTCCACCATGTAATAACCCCAGATTTCCGGAGTCGCTCTGGTTGTAAGAAGCGAAACAATGGATATCAGGAGGATGTATGCTGCAAGCACCACAAAGATCCACCGGAAAACGGTGGTTATGTGTACTGCAAGTTCAGGATTGATCTCTGAAAAAGTCAGGATCTCATTGATAATTGTTTCTATGGCTGTCCTCCTTGTATCGACAGTTATCCAATCATACACATTAATTATACGTAACAAAGGTGTATATTTCTCAAATCTTAAAAAATATACACCTTTTAGGCACAATAAAAGGAGGTGCATACTGCCATGCGTGGAGCACGGCTCCCGCCTCGCCGTGGTTTAACGCAGCGGTAATATGCACCTCCTGATTTGTAATTACTTCCAGGAGCTCTTCAGTCCGACGATGCTGTTGAACACCTTCTCATCGTCTGTTGTGAGCTTTGAATCCGCGATGTAGTAACCCTTGCGGAAGAACTGGAATCTTTCGCCAGGCTTAACATCCTTGACTGATGGCTCCGCATAGCCCCATGTTTCGACCAGGGATTCAGGATCAAATTCCTGCTCACCTGTCTCCTCGTTCTCTTTCATGAGATATCCATACTCTCTGATCTTTATCTTTACAGCAGTGCTTGCTTCAACGAAGTGGATAGTGCCCTTGACCTTGCGGCCTTCGAATCCGCTTCCGCTGTGTGTTTCAGGATCGTATGTGCAGTGAAGAGCCACGATATTACCGTCAGCATCTTTCTCGACCTCGTTGCATCTGATGAAGTAAGCACCTTTGAATCTTACTTCGTTGCCAGGGAAGAGCCTGAAGTACTTCTTCACAGGAACTTCCATGAAGTCGTCACCGTCTACCCACAGCTCTCTGCCGAACGGGATCTCGCGTGTACCCATCTCAGGCACCTTGGAGTTGTTCTCTACGGTGCACATCTCGATCTTATCCTCAGGATAGTTGTCGATGATGACCTTGATAGGATTCTTTACAACGTTGACAGCCGGAACCTTGAGCTGGAGATCTTCCCTGACGCACTGCTCAAGCTGAGCTATGTCGATCATTGTGTCTGCCTTTGTTACTCCGATATCGTTGCAGAACTTGCGGATCGCTTCAGGTGTATATCCTCTGCGGCGGATACCAGCAAGTGTGCACAGTCTAGGATCATCCCAGCCTTCTACCTTGCCCTCTTCAACGAGCCTGCGGATGAACCTTTTGCTCATCAGCATCGTTGTGATGTTGAGCGGTGCAAACTCGATCTGGCGCGGAGGGTTCGGCCACCAGCCTACCTCGCGTACAACCCAGTCATAAAGAGGTCTGTGGTCTTCGAACTCGAGTGTGCAGATGGAGTGCGTGATGCCCTCAATTGCGTCCTCGATAGGATGAGCGAAGTCGTACATAGGATAGACGCACCATTTGTCACCTGTGTTGTGGTGTGATGCATGAACGACTCTGTAAATGACAGGGTCTCTCATGTTGATGTTAGGGCTTGCCATGTCGATCTTGGCTCTAAGGCAGATCTCTCCGTCAGCGAACTCGCCGGCTCTCATTCTTTCAAAGAGCTCGAGGTTTTCCTCTATCGGTCTGTTTCTGTATGGGCTTTCCTTGCCCGGCTTAGTAAGTGTACCTCTGTATTCACGAATCTGGTCCGGAGTGAGCTCGCACACAAACGCCTTACCCTGCTTGATGAGCTCAACCGCTGCATCATACATGGTATCAAAATAATCAGAAGCCCAGAGCTTTTCATCCCACTGGAATCCGAGCCAGTTTACGTCCGCTTCGATCGATTTTACGAATTCGATGTCTTCTTTGGTAGGGTTCGTGTCATCATATCTGAGATTGCAGCGGCCGCCGTACTTGAGCGCTGTGCCGAAATTGAGGCAGAGCGACTTGGCGTGTCCGATATGCAGGTAGCCGTTAGGCTCCGGCGGGAATCTCGTAACGATCTCTTTATGCTTGCCTGTGGCGAGGTCTTCGTTGATGATATCGTGTATGAAGTTGCCCGCCATGTTTTTATATTCTTCTGCTGTTGCAAATGCCATTTAAATACCTCCGGATCATTGTCCCAAAAATTCCTTCATATTATATCACAAGGAACAGTCTGCCGTGCAGTGCAATCAGAATATATGTTATAATTTTGTACAAGATATTTGTGATAGGCAAGCTGGCTCAATTCTGTCGGCAGACGGGTCGATGATGCCGGCTTGTATGGGGAGGTAAATAGTGGAAAAATATCCTATTTATACGGAAATCAGCAACTGCCGTGACTGCTACCGCTGCGTCAGGCATTGTCCCGTAAAAGCAATTCAGATCAAGGACGCGCATGCGGAGATCATATATGACCGCTGTACGTTCTGCGGCACTTGCGTCAACGAGTGTCCTAACTCAGTAAAGGTAATAAGGAACGACACAGACAGAGTAAGGATGGCATTCCTGTCTAATCGCAAGGTTATAGTGTCACTTGCTCCGTCTTATGTATCTGAGTTCATCGGATACGAGGAAAACTTTATCAGAGCTCTCTACAGACTCGGCTTCCACGCTGTCTCTGAAACAGCGATCGGAGCTGCACTGGTATCGCAGGCTCTCGATATGTATATGGAGGATCATGGAGACGCTCCATTCATTTCAACAGCGTGTCCGTCAGTTGTAGAGCTCGTCAGGAAGTACTTCCCTGAAGATATAGACGCACTGGCTCCGGTACCAAGCCCTCTGCAGACTCACAGCGCTTATCTGCGCAAACTGTACGGCAATGACATCGTCATTGTATTCATCGGACCTTGTATAGCCAAAAAGGTGGAGGCTGATGAGCATCCGGGGTATCCTGATGTCTCTCTCACCTTCAGAGAAGTCCGCGAATGGCTTGAAGAGGAAAACATCGATCTTGAAAATATTGACACAGGTATCCCTGTAGATTTCGTGCCTGCAAAGGCAGGTATGGCGGCAATATACCCTATTGAGAACGGTCAGATCGAGACTTCAAAGATCTGGCAGGGCCGCTTCGTTGAGCAGTCCGCCCTTTCAGTTTCGGGAATCACCCGTGTTATGTCATCCCTCATGGGAACTCATACCAGTGATTTCCTTGAAGCGCTGAATTGCGACGGAGGATGCATCAGCGGCCCGGGCACCTCACATCACGACTCAGCTGTAAGACGCAAAAAAGCTGTAGCATCATATGTGCTCGAACGACTGAATGATCCTGATATATTTGACGGGGACGAAGAATTTGCTCGAGAGGTATACGAAAAAGGCTACGGTATCCTGGGTGCCTCCTTCCCGGCTCCGACAGGACTGTCCTCATCTGATTACTCTGAAGAAGAAATCCGCGGCGCTCTGGCCAGGCTCGGAAAGACAACTTCTGAAGATGAACTCAACTGCGGCGGCTGCGGATATCCTACATGCCGTGACATGGCAAGGGCTCTTCTTGCAGGTCTCGCCGAAACAGAGATGTGTGTCACTAAAATGCGCAAGGATGCAGAGACCAAGGTCGATATACTTCTTTCAACGATTCCTCACGGCGTAGTAATCGTAGACAGCAATCTTGCCATAGCTGAATGCAACAAGCGTTTCATCAAGATATTTGAAGATTATCCTGATGAATTCCTCGATTCTGAGGGTCTGAGATCATTCCGCGGCTATCCGATATCGGCATTCGTTCCGTTTGAAGAAAAGTTCCGCGAGCAGTTCTTCATGAGCAAGCCTCAGCAGTACAGGTTCCGTCATAAGGGCAAGATATACAGGATCACTTTCTTCCTTGTAGAAAACAAGGAGCTTCTCGGAGCTATGTTCGAAGACATAACGACCCCTTCAGTAAGAAGAGAGGCCGTTGTAGAGAAAGCCGAAGAAGTCATCAGAAAGTCAATGACTTCAGTACAGCAGATCGCAGCCCTGCTCGGCGATAACGCTGCAGAGACAGAGATAATGCTCAACTCTATCATTGAGGAATTCAACGTTAACAACAGTGAAGCCGGAGAAGACGGCCTGATGGCCGAGGAGAGCAGTGAGGTCTAGTATGAACGATTTATGTATCGATATCGATTATTCACAGCTTTTCAAGCACGGTCAGAACATCGGCGGAGATGTCTACTATATTGACAGAAACCCGGACAGCAACGTAATGACAGTCATCCTTTCGGATGGTCTTGGGAGTGGTGTAAGAGCCAACGTGCTGGCGTCTTTGACTTCCCACATGGCAAGTAAACTGTCGCTGTCTACCATGAATCTCGAGAAGTCTGCGGAAGTCATAATGGATACTCTTCCGATCGACAGCGTGAAAGGCATCAGTTATTCCACATTCACCATAGCGAGGATCATCTTTTCTGATGACAAATCCTTCATCCGCGTGGAGCTTGCCGAGTACGACAACCCTGAAAGTCTCAGGTTCGTAGGCAGTGAACCTGTGGAATGGGATAAGACGGCAATCAGACTTAAGCGTAAAAAAGCCATAAAGGAAGAGATAGTCTACTCATCAACGTTTGAGATGAAGGAAGGCGACAGGCTGATATTCTTCAGCGATGGAGTAGCTCAGTCAGGCATCGCGCTCGGTCCGTCAAACAAGGAAAGGGAAGACGATCCGGCATATGCTGTCTTCAGGTCGCAGCGACGCATTGTTCAGTCACTGCCATCCGTCGTTAAGACAACAGGCTGGGGAACAGACAATGTCTCTGAGTTCATTCAGAAAAAGCTGGCAAACAACCCGGACATTTCCTCAAGGCAGCTCGCACGCGCGATCGTCACTGAGGCTAACAAGAATGATAAATACACGCCTAATGACGACATCACATGCTGTGTCATAGGTGTTAAAAAACCGCGCCGCACCCTGATAGTGACCGGCGCACCACGCAGCCGCGAATCCGACAAAAAGCTCGGGGAGCGCATAAAAAACTTCGATGGACAGATCATCGTTTGCGGCGGAACAACTGCCAAGATAGTCGCCCGTGAGCTCGGCAAGGATGTCAAGGCTGACAAATCACCGGCAGGCAATCTGCCTCCTGCAAGCAAGATCGAAGGGATCGACCTTGTCACAGAAGGTATGCTCACGCTTTCCGAGGTAGCTAAAAGGCTGACCAACGGCACGCTGCTTAAACACATGAGTGAAGATGCAGCCAAGCGGATGATTGCGATCCTCAGAGAGACCGACCAGGTGGAGATCATCGTAGGCACAAAGATAAACGATGAAGTCGATGATCCGTCCATGGCGGCAAAGATCGGTCTGAGATTCCCTACAGTCGATGAGATAAGGAGAGCACTTATAAAGAACTACTTCAAGGAATGTGAAGTGCAATACCTGTAAAAGACAAGCGCCGGCTTCGAAGCCGGCGTTTTTTATGCCTTTTTTATTTTATATGTCTGTTCTTGCCAGTATCTGCGCCGGTGTCTTGCGCATCGTTACAAATACAGGAATGATTCCCGCAAGCAGGTTGAACACCAGTATAATGCCAAATGTTATTGCGGCAATCAGAGGTGATACTATATACAGCCCCTCGATATAGTACGTGATCGTCACCAGCTGGGTGAGTACAAAGTACATTATGGCGATACCAGGAATCGCAGTAATGAACGTTATAACCATTATCTCGCCCGTGAACATCCTGTAGATGTCCTTCTTCTTCAGGCCGATGGCTCTCAGTGTTCCTACCTCTTTTATTCTGGAAAGGAACGATGATCTTAGCATGAGGAACATCTCAACAAGAGATATCAGCATTATTATTCCCGCGACGATCAGTGACGATGTCAGCTGATCCCTGCGCGCATTAATGTAAGTTTTGCGGTCACGGGTATCATTCACCTTGTACGACAGCCCTTCCTGTTCGAGCATTGACTGGAGAAGCGGGATATCAGTAGCATATGCGGAGAAGTTCTTCTGCTTTCCGATATAATCCTCTTTTATAGTATCCGCGTGTACATAGTATGTGTCATCGTCTGCAGAATCGCTTTTATAGTAACCCACTACTGTCAGTTTGCGCCCGGCTACCTTTGTTTTTACAGTCTTGCCGATAGGGATTTCATCTTCGTGGAACTCATTGATGATGGTCTCGAAAGCCTCTTCGGGCTTACTGCCCTTCGTTACCTTGATCTTGTTTTTTGTCAGATCAAGGTCCATGACTTTTCCGCTCTTTATGACGTCCTCAGCCGCATCTTCATCTCCCATTCCCATGACTGAAAAATCATCATCCAGATCACTGGCATTGGTCAGAATATACATAGCCTGACTCTGATCGACAAACAGCGAAGGTGACTGAGTATCTGAAATTCCTACTATTGTATAATCATCCAGGTTCGGAACCGTGATCCTCCTTCCGAGGAATTCTTCCGGTGTATCAAGGCCTATGGAAATACCGTTTTTGTCTCTGAGAAATGCATCTATCAGAGCCTTGTCAATTACTACATCATGAGGATCTGCAGGCATCGCTCCTGCAATAAGCTGATCCGGGGTGAGTACACTTGTAAGCACCAGTGATACAGCCAGGTCTTCCTGTGCGTAGCTCGTCTGCAGATAATCATTCATCGGAAGAGTGACCAGTTTTTTTGTTTCACCCGGAAGTACAAACGCTGCCGCTTCGAGGCCTGCTACCAGATCAAGCAGATCCTCGGTCTTTGCAGTATTCGGGATCGTAATATAATTGCCATTCGTAGTTCTGTAATCGACCGGCTTCACATCGATCAGTCCCATTACATTGCTGACCGCCAGGAACGCGAACATGGCCGCAAAAACATATCCCAGCATGAGGATCTTTCTTATGCGTTTGAATCCTTTTACCGTCTTCCAGCCGCTGCTGAGCATATTGCTCAGCCTGTAGACAGAGGTGTATCTGGCCTTGTATTTCGACGGCAGACATGCTGTATAGTCGAAATCATTATCTTCGAAATAGCGTTCGTCCATGGCCGTGTAATGATCATCGACCATTTCGATATTCGCCGACTCATCTACAACATTGAATCTTCCGCCGGTATTTATGTACAGATTGTTGCCCCTGAGGACCACCTTGATGTCGGCCTGGCGTTCATCATCGCTGTATACATCGACGTTTACATCGTCCCTGCTGAACCCCTTATGGACCGCCATGTCCTTCAGATATATCTTGTTCTCGAGCTGGTAGTCGAGATATCTTGAGGAATCGTTGCTGTATGCTTTAATGATCTTACCGTCCTTCATCTCAGCGACGTGGTCTGAGAAGAATTCGGCTATGTTCCTTTCGTGTGTGACAAGTATGACAAGTCTTTCCTTCGAGATCGTCTTGATGATATTCATGATCTCGAGAGTATTGGCGCTGTCGAGGTTACCTGTAGGCTCATCAGCGATGATGATGCTTGGGTTCTTGACTATCGCGCGAGCAATCGCCACTCTCTGCCTCTGTCCTCCCGAAAGTGATCCGGCAAGCTTGTTTCTGTACTGATCTATTCCTACCTTCTCGAGACAATAACGGACTCGTGCCGTGACGGTAGTTTTGTCCCTGATGCCTATCATGCGAAGCGCTATGGCAACATTCTCAAACACAGTCCTGTCATCGAGCAGGTTGAAGTTCTGGAAGATATATCCTATGCGGGCATTACGTATGCTGTCGATCTTGCTTGATGAGAATCTGGTTATGCGCTGTCCGTCTATTGTTATGGTTCCCTGATCGACTTTATCAAGTCCTCCTATAGCATTAAGGAGCGTCGTTTTACCGCAGCCCGATGGTCCAAGCAAACAAACTATGCCTTCATCAGGCAGTGTCATCGAGGTGTTGTTGATGACATGGATCTGATTGGCTTTGCCTTTGTTGTAATACTTGTTTACCTTTTCGATCTTTATCATCCGCTTACGCCCCCTCTCTGAACGCCTTCATGGCACTCTTTGTAAAGATGTGCCTTGAGTATCTGTTAGCGATAAGGAGCGACATGAACAGCAGCACTGCCCCAAGAACACCGTAATCAAGCGGCGTGAGATAGTACAGCAGTTTTGTGATCTCTTTGAGATCCATGTTTATGAGATTCTGCAAAATGCCCTTGTTTACCAGGACCACAAACAGAATATCAACACCGTAAGCGATGATCATCATGAGTATGAGTTCGACTCTCAGTATGGTATCGGTATTGCTTTTTGTGGCACCAAGTATTCTTAGCGTTGAGTAGTACGAGTTACGTGACCTCATGATCAGCCTTATTACTGCATACGCTATGAAGAAGAGTATTATGAACTCAAGAGCAAGCCTGCCATAAGTCATCAGGCTGATAACACCGTTGAAACCGCCCGTCGTATCCGACAGCGAATCCTTAAGAGCAAGTGTCGTAAAGCCTTTATCGTTCAGAGCCTGCATCGTCTCATCTGATTCCTGCTCATTTATCATGTAAGCGCTTATCTGATAGAACCCCTTGTCAAAGAGTTCTCTGAAATCATTGTCACTGATAAATACACAGTTATAGAACATGTCGAACTCTTCTTTAGGGATCCCTACGAGGTCAGTACAATTCTTGTTTGTCAGGATCTTCCCGACAGTGTACTCCCCTTCGGATTCAAAGAATCTGTTTTTGACCCTGAGGCTGAAATCTTCTCCTATAGCATCTTCCGGTTCTTCAGCGTCGTAGTAATAAGTCTGGTCTTCCAGGAGGAACACTTCTCCGTCAGGCACGTTCGGGGATGAGTAGATTCCTCTCTCATACTCGGTTGTTATCTTTGTACCATCAAAGTTCAGATCCGCTTTTGAAGTGGCTGCCATCATGGAAACAAGCAGCTCGCTGCTTATTGCATCACTGGCATATATAGTGGAGTATCCATGCAGCGCGAATTCAGAACCGGTGTCTACATTACTGTCAATAATAATGCCTGCTATCTTTATATCTTCGCTGAATTCATAGGACTGCATCTGACTCATGTCCTTAAGTCTTACAGTCTCACCTATATACTCTTCTCCGTTATCCCCAATAGCGAGGAAGGCGTCACTTGTGGTATCCAGCTTAATTACTATCTCGTAATCATTTTCCGGCATATGACCATATGTAATATTTTTGCCGGAAACCTCTGATATCGGCATGACCGGACCTTCGATGTAGACCTCACCCAAAGTAAAACTAACACCGCTGTCTACAGCGAGATCGTTCTTAACTATCTGTCTGATATTAGGAGTGGATTCAACTGCCGCAAAGTCCGCGTCAGTAAACGCAGCCTCATCGCCTCTCTTTACGATTAACCGGTCAGTACTTGTGTTGACGAAATATGGATTGCTGCCCAGAAGCTCACTTTCATGCATGCTGTTTTTTGTAGTCGCATACTGGCTGAGGACTGCTGTCGACACAAAGAAATAAACTATGAAAAGAAGGATGAATTTTGCAGGAAGATTGAAAGTATTTCTGACTCCGAGCCTTATTTCCGAGGACTTCCGCATCTTTCTTGGCATCGTCGGCGCTTCGGCATGCTGCGTTGTGATTCCGGCTTCCGCCGCTCTCTCCGCTTTCTCCGCTCTCGCTACACGGCCCTCTCTCTTCTGCACAACGCCGGCTTTACTGTCTGCAGCCGGCAATGCTCCGTAATCACCAATTTCTGCAAGGTAATCTTCTTCAGAAAGGCGGTGCGGTGCGATTTTTTTATCTTCGATAATCTTGCCGTCATGCATCGTGAGCTTGCGTGTCACGTATGGCTCAGCCTGCTCATAGTTATGTGTAACGATTACAACGAGCTTGTCAGCGGATACTTTTGCCAGAGTTTCCATGACGCTCTGAGCTGAAGCGCTGTCCAGATTGCCCGTAGGCTCATCTGCAACGATAATAGGCGCGTTCTTCGCAAGCGCACGCGCGATAGCAACTCTTTGCTTCTGACCGCCGGAAAGTCTCGAAACCTTTGTGCGGCGGTACTTGCTTAGTCCGACCAGATCGATGAGCTCAAGGATCCTTCTCTTGCACTCTTTCTTCTTTTTGCCTGACAAAAGCATCACGGCTTCTATATTCTGATAAACCGTGTAGCTGTTGATCAGGTTGAAGTCCTGAAAAATATTTCCTATGTAGGTCTTTCTGTATACTTCGTAGTCTTCCGTGCCGTATGCAGTGGTGTCTTCACCGCATACAAACATCTCACCCTCTTCATAGGTGTCGAGTCCGCTTATAACGTTGAGGAGAGTGGATTTTCCGCTTCCGCTCTCGCCGGTAATCGCTACAAACTCGCCAATGTCGAGGTTGAGATCTATACGCGAAAACCCCATGCTGACGGAATCTTCGCCGGCATAGTATTTCGAGACCTTTCTTAGTTCAATCGTATGAGACAAATTTATCCTCCCCACTATGACGTGCTTTGCACATCATATTCCCGAATAGTATATCATTCTGACCTGATTTCAGTCTGAATCCTTACAGAATATACATATTGCGCCCTTTTTTGCGCCGCGCGGCTGGAGTCTATCCCGAGCGGAGTTGCGGTGTACGACGTGTTATTGATTCACGGCACATATTACATATCAGCCCTGAAAGCTTTCCTATCTGTCGACAAACACCCGCAATCAATTCCGGGA